>JANNNN010000298.1:0-3577 GCA_031398555.1 Planctomycetia bacterium
CCGGACGAGTCAGTTCCGCATCGAGCACTGGCTGACCGAACTGATAACGGGGTGCATCAATGGGCGACGGTAGCTCGGAGGCTCGCATGAACGGCAAAACATGTTCGTAAACAATCTGTTTTGGAATACACAGAGCATCAACGTAACCGATCGCTCGCAACGACTCTTGAAACGGCAACGCCCGCGCTGTCGACTCTTTGTTCCTGTTATGAAAGAGTTCACGCAGCCCAAACAGTTGACCTTTACCGAGGTAGGCTAGAGTGCGATGTCCCGCTCCTTGCCGACGGCTTAGTCGAGCGAATCCGCCTCGCACAATCCACAGGCCGACCGCGTAGGTTCCCTCGTCGGCGATCAAGGGTTCTTTGGCGATCTGATCTGCAGCAGTCCGTTTGGCTTGCTTACGATATTCCGCATACCATTCAAGATTGCCGAACGATTCGAAAGTGACCGCTTCAACGATCTTGGCCAAGTGATTTTCAGGCACGTATCGCAGCAGCGGCGTTTCGCGGAGGTGTGTGCTGAGAACCTCCGATCGATAGCGTTCGTCCAGCAACGAACGAAACTGCGGGTCTTGCTTAAGTAACTTCAGACCTTGCCAGCGAATTTCGAGCACGGTGCAATCGTCTTCGGCAACGGCCGTGAACTCTCGCGGTGAGCGAGTAACCGCAGCCATCTCACCGAATAACTCGCCGGACTTCATGACTGAACTGGCGTGATCGGCTAACACGCCTGGAACATCTTGTAGAAACACGCGCGTGTTTTGACCTTCGCCCCGCCGCGAAAACGCGACGGGTCCTGGTTGTTTGACCTTCGCCCGCACTCCGCGGTTCTCTTGGCGACGATCCGGTTTTTTGCGAAACATACTCAGCCAAGGTAGGCCGGTTCGTCGTTCGCTTTTCCGCGAGTCGTCGGGCAATAGTTGTGTTAAGAAAATTCTCACTTGGCCGTTAAGGACCAAGTAGGCGCTGCCGCCGTATTGTCCCTCACGAAAAATGATGTCGCCCGATTTGAGACTTAGTAGGCGAGAATCATTCTTGAGGATGTCCGCTAAAGGTGCCGTTCGTGCGAATCTTCGTTGATCCATAAACGAAAATGGCGGCAGATTGAGCAGCAAATTGATGCTCGCATCGGAAGCATTAGGATCCAGTGGATGATCCCAACGATCCGGTCTTTGCACTTCGACTAGTTCCTGCGCCATTCGAATCGACTCTCACAGCCATTGCTATCAAACGCGTACGCATTGCCGCACATAGTTTCATCGGCAGTTCAGCTGTGAGTGTAGAACAATTGTCTGGATTGTTCCACCATTGCTCTAAGCAATTGCATCGATGACTGCGAGCCTGGCTACCAGTTGGTTGCTACCAGTGGGTTGCTAGCGGCGAGAACTTTCGTTTCGAATCAATTGGACCGCTGCTTCAATCGCTGAGTCTGAGGTTCGTGCAGGCCGAAAGAATTCGTCGCTGTAGTGATCGTAGGCTTCTTCAAAAAGCGTCGCTTTCATTTTGGGTGCCAGGTTGCGACTATCCCTGGCTATTAAACTTCCAAAACCGTCGCTGGTGTAAATCGTGTTAGCCACTGCAAGAGCTCGCGACACAAAGGGCTGGTCATTCATTACTTTCGACTCACCGCTTGCCCAATCAAACTGAATTATGCCTTCGGGCGTTCCTACCAACGCAATCTTGCGGTCCCAGTTCACTTCGAGACAAAACAATCGACTTTTAGAAATTTGATCGCGTTTGATGACTTCGCCCGAATGTAAATCCCAGGCGATGAGCGCGCCATCGTACCCAACACTGAGCGCCCACTTGCCGCTCGGATCTATTTGAACATCCATACAGTGATCCGTATGACCCTCCAGCACTGTTGTTTTCTCGAGCATAAAATCTTCAGCTACACGCCAGACGACCAGTCGGCCATCGCGACCGGCTGTAACTAACTTTCGACGATCCGAGGATATGCGAATTCGCGGAATCGCTCGCTCGTGCTCGATCTGCGATTGGAGTTCAATGACTTGTACGGCCTGCTTTCCGTCGGCATCCGTTGATCGGTCAAGTTCCCAACTCGACAGCTTTCGATCGTCGCTAACGGTTGCCAAATGTGATTCGTCCAGCCAGACGACCCCGTGCAAGTCGCCTGAATGAGCTGGAATACGGGTGACTGGTTCGAGTTCGGGATAGCTCCAAATGGCAAGATCGTTATCGCCTCCAGCTGTCGCTAACAAGATGCCGTTCGGCGACAAAGCAAGATCGAACAACCAATCTTCATGCATCGAAACGACGCGACGCGGTCGTTGGCCATCGGCATCTAGCACATGCAAGCGTCCATCGCCCGCTCCGGCCATAATTCGCGAACCGACAGAGATCAGCGAAATTATTGCCGCAGGTGGGATAGGTGCCATTGCCAATGCGAGGGCCACTGGGTCGGGTTGGCGACGTTCTATCAACAAATCCTTGCGGTTCCGCCGAGCCGCTTCGATGGCTTGCTCGCTAATCTTATTTTCGAAGATCACCATGTGTTTTAGTTGATGGGAGAAACCGGTAATCGCCTCCCAGCCTTTATCGGTAACTCGAGTTTGAAAAAGGTCGAGCTGCGTGAGGTCGGGCAGAGCTCGCGACTGAGTAGCGATTTCGACGAGTAACTCATCGCGGACTTTTTGACCGCTCAACAGAAGCCGTTTTTGCGGAGGTTGTGCAGAGATATTAACCCACTGACCGCCCACATCTGCGATTCGCTTGAGCACCGCCTCGCGCGCACGCTGCCGCAGCATTGGCACCAGCCAGAATTGCGAGACCAATGCCATCGCGGCTATCAAAACCATCAGTGACAGAAGACTTAGTTGTGGCCGGGAGCGAAGTCGCTTTCCGATGCGCGAGAGAAAATTGTTTTCGGACATGCGTTTCCTCGTATTCGGCGGGCATTGCTTAAGTCAATTTCAAGCACTAACCGATGAATACGCACTAACCGAATCGCGAGTTCGGTTTTAAGTAGCATAGGCTTCCAGGCTGTGACCGTAGCGTAGGCTTCCAGCCAGTGAAACAGAGATTCCCGCGTGCGGGAATCTCCTATCCCAACTCAAATTCGCATTAACTTAGCCGTCCCCGAACTCGCTGACCAATCGCTTCACGATATCTTTCGCCGAGTAACGTTCGGCTTGAGCGGCGAAAGTCGTGATGATTCGGTGAGTTAACACGGCTGGCGCGACGTGCTTGACATCTTCCAGTCGAACCATGTAACTGCCTTGCAAAGCGGCTCGGGCCTTCGCACCGAGAATCAGATTCTGCACCGCCCGTGGACCAGCGCCCCAAGCGACCAACGGACGAAGCCACTCGGGGCTGGTCGTTCCCGTTGGGCGTGTCTTGCGCACCAATCGCGCTGCATAGCTATAAATGTGTTCTGGCACCGGGACGCGTCTAACCAAATTCTGATGTGTAATAATCTGTTCGGCGGTCATCAAGTGATTCAGTTGGACCAAATCATCGCCCGTTGTAGTTCTCGCGATCTGAATTTCTTCCGCTTCGTTCGGATAATCCAATTCGATCAAGGACATAAAGCGATCGAGTTGGGCCTCGGGCAATGG
>JANNNN010000302.1:0-1213 GCA_031398555.1 Planctomycetia bacterium
GCTAATCATTCGAGTGCCCTACCACTTCAACCCAAACTGATCGCCGCCAACAGGACGTGTGAAACCGCCCTTGAGTGGTCCACGGTGCTTACGCAACATTGGCTTCGATGGTTCTTCTTCAACCTCGGTTTCAGGTGGCTGATCTTTAACTGGAACCGCTTGAGCCGCTTTGAGAGATAGACTGATTCGTTGCTTCTCAGGTTCAACCGACATCACCTTCACTTCGACTTCTTGCCCTTCGTGGACAACACTTGAAACGCGCTGCACGCGATGATGCGCGAGCTCGGACAAGTGGACCAAGCCTTCGATGCCAGTGGCCAATCGGACGAAAGCACCGAACTCGGCGATTCGCGTCACAGCGCCTTTGACCACCGAGCCGACTGGGAATCGTGTTTCAATGTCGGTCCATGGATGATCTTGTAACGAGCGATAGGACAGGCCGATTTTGCCAGTTACGGGATCGATTTTGTCGACGCGAACTTGGATCTTTTGTCCTTCAGTCAAAATTTCGCTTGGGTGTTTGACGCGTTCGTAGGACAGTTGACTGATGTGCAGCAGGCCATCGAGCCCACCGATGTCGACGAATGCGCCGAAGTCCATAATCTTGCGAACGATGCCGTCGACTGCAGCGCCGATTTCTAGAGCCGCGAGACGCTGTTGTTTCTTTTCTTCCTTGTCGCGTTCGAGGACTGCGCGACGTGACAATACCAAGTTGCCACGACGTGGATTGGCTTCTGTCACAACGCACAGGGCTTTCTGGCCAACGAACTCCGCGGTGTTCTCGACTCGGTATTCAGCAATTTGACTGATCGGAATGAAACCATCGATACTGCCAACTTTGCATTCGAGTCCACCGGTATTGGCGCCCGTGATCATCACTTCGATGATTTCGCCTTCGCGGAGATCGGACCAATCGGAGACACTGACCGCATTTCCTGGATTGGTCAGTTCATAGAGGCCCTCGTGCGGCAGGTAACCGCGAATGATGACTTCGAGCTGAGCTCCAATTTCGGGCAAGTTGTCTTCGAACTGCAGCTTTGGAATCATCCCTTCGTTGGGACCACCGAGCGTCAGGAAAACGTGCTCGCCGTGTATCTTGACAACGGTTGCTTGAACGCGTTGGCCCTCTTCGAGTGTGTGGCTGAGTTGCAACATTTCGTCGCCAATCAGCAGTTTGTCGAGATCGTCGTCCTCCAACGCCGCATTAATTTCG
>JANNNN010000306.1:0-1893 GCA_031398555.1 Planctomycetia bacterium
GGCCATCCGGTTCCCGAATCAAATTTGTCTGTCGACGCGAAGAGAGGTTCACCGGAAACGACGTCAACGTAGAGCCCTTCGTCATGGTTGTTCCAAAACGGATTGCGAAAAGCGATTTCTGTTTTACTCTTTTGCGTGACATCGAACTGCACTGCCGTTAATTTGTTTCGTAGTTCTCGGTCTGCTGGTTTCTTGAAGTTCAGCCAAGCAGAAAGTTGTGTATCTTTGTCCGCAGTCGCTCGCTGAGCTGGGGATTTTGGTTGTCCGGCATCCGCAAGTTCTTGCTTGACTTTGGCAATCTGAGACTCATCTGGAAACGCGCCAGGAATCGTTAATTGAGTTGCGGCTGGTCCCCAAATTTTCTGCACAAAGATATCTCGGCCACATTTAGCGCGATAGGTTCCATATTTGTCCGCATTGCTCGTGTGATAATCTTGGTGATACTCCTCGGCGGGCCAGAATGCTTGGCGTGGCAAAATAGGGACAGTCACCCGACCGCGCAGCACTTTCATTTCATCGATGGCCTTCACGACTCGCCGGGCTTCGGTTTTTTCATCGGGCGTCGAGTAGTAGATTGCTGCGGTGTACTGCAAACCCTTGTCGATAAAGGAGCCGGTGCGATCGGTTGGATCGACATGCTTTAGCAAGTACTCAACAAGCCCCGCATAGGTAATTTTGGTTGGATCGTAAACAACAAAAACGGCTTCGCGATGCCCGCCACTGGAATAGTTTTTGTAGGTCGGATTTTTCGAACGCCCGCCACTATATCCGGCGACAATATTAATAACGCCAGGAGCTTTTTCGAAGTCGGATTCAACACACCAAAAGCATCCGCCAGCAAATACGGCAGAGGCTCGACCTGGCGTCGCTTCTGATTTGGCGTTAGAGGTGGATGATGATTCGGTTGTGGCCTGTTTCGTATTGTCGTCGTCGAATCCAAGCCCGACCGAAAACAAAAAAAACGTTGTAAGGCATGCCGCGAGAAGGCTTCTGAGGATCATGGATTCCACCACTTGGATTGAGTTAATTGGATTGAGTTAGTGGTCTTAATACCAGTCACCTTTCGCCATTCGCGGGCCATTAGCGCATGTCCGGCCAACATAGGATGGACTCTGTCACCAGCCCAGTGTTCGGGCGGTGAGTGCTCGACCGCTCGATTGAACATTTGCGACCTGCATCGGTTATCGAGTCCCCCCGAAACAGGATACGGGCTCCGACGGCCAATGGTTTTCTTCGGCCGCGCGAACTGGCGAAGTTATTTTGGCGATCTTGGCGGCACTAAGCCCGATGACCGCGGACGATTGAATGAGTTGACGGCGATTGAGTTGCAGCATGGTGGTGGGCTTCTCAAGTGGTGGGACAGATTAATCACGATTATAACACCAGCAAAAGCCCATGCAAATTTGCCAGGCGGGTGATTGACGGAAGAAGGTAGCTGGTTTCGTCAGAAACCGGATCAGCCAAAAATCGTTCGTTTTCGCAGGAAAATCGCGCTAACTCGCTCACCACAACCGGTTCCTTCTACAAATTGCTCCTTGCAACCGATTTCTCACGAAACCAGTAACAACCCGCCCCCAATGGCTGATTAAGTCACCCAGGAACCCTTTCGCGTTGTTGCTGTCTACGTAAAAGACGACATTGATTCAATGCTTAGATTGGTCAGCTGGCTGTTTTCGCGCGCGAACTGCTAATAAACTCCTGAGGTAAATATGCGACCCCTCCCGTAATTCGCATTAAGAGAACAGAATAAGTGCTCTGAACTCTCGACATTTTATTGAACTGGCTTTCGGCATGCGTCGTAGCGATCTCCGCAACATTGTAATTATTGCCCACGTGGACCACGGAAAAACTTCCCTCGTTGACTGCCTCCTTCGTCAAAGCGGCCAGTTTCGC
>JANNNN010000307.1:0-1256 GCA_031398555.1 Planctomycetia bacterium
AAAACTGTTAACTTGACCAAAAAATATGGCGACATGTTCGCTATCAAGAATATCAACTTGGAACTTGAGCAAGGTGACCTTTTCGGCTTCATCGGACCCAATGGTGCCGGCAAGACTACCACCATGCGAATCATCGCAACCCTGCTTACACCGACCTATGGAGAAGCCTACGTTTGCGGTAACTCAATCTACACCAACCCAAAAGAGATTCGACGTTTCGTCGGTTACATGCCGGACTTTTTCGGTGTCTATGACGACATGACTGTCATCGAATACCTCGAGTTTTTCGCTGCCGCGTACCGCATCAATGGTCCGCAGCGTCGCAAACGTTGCGACGAGATGCTCGAAATCGTAGACCTCGATTTCAAACGCGACGCCTACGCAAACACACTTTCACGCGGGCAAACGCAACGCCTTGGCTTGGCGCGTGTCTTGCTGCACGATCCAGCCGTCTTGCTGCTCGACGAACCCCTCAGCGGCCTCGACCCGCGTGCTCGAATCGAAATGCGAAACCTACTTCGGAAACTCGGCGAACTAGGCAAAACGATCATCGTTAGCAGCCACATTCTTCCCGAGCTGGCTGACATTTGTAACAAAGTCGGAATCATCAATCGCGGCGAAATGGGGTTCAACGCATCGATCACTGAGCTGATTAAAACGGTCCGCCCCCAGACGCTTTTGCAAATCGAAATTGCACCCACTGACCAACAGAGTAAAGCCGCCAAGATTCTCGAGGGCCACGCGTTGGTCGAGCGGGTGGATGAAGAAAAGGGCGTTCTCCAAGTCAAACTGATCGAGGGTACACACGATTACAGCGTTCTATCGAACGAATTGATTAGCTCCGGGTTTAGGTTCAAGCGTTTCGCGGAACAAGAGACCAATCTTGAGTCTGCCTTCATGGCGTTGACAAAAGTCACCGGCGTTAAGATGTAGCCTCTAAATCGCGAGGCTCCTCCTTTTATTTAAAAAATAAACTGCCCTACGTCCATAAAACTATCTGCTTGAAACTTCAAAACAGTTGATCGCCGACACCCAAAGTAGGACTATCCTAAGGCCTCACAGGGTTGCCCATTGTGGTTCTATGGTCTGCGATGCTGTATTCCAATCGGGTGAAAGATAGAATGAAATGTCGTCTTCGCCGCCCTGGGCCTTGATGCGATCGTAGGCCGAAGTATGCAACGCTTCGTCGCGCGACTGGACCATCGCGGCTCGGATTGGATTCAAGTCAACATACATCGCGCAAGCTAACAAGGCCG
>JANNNN010000319.1:0-7116 GCA_031398555.1 Planctomycetia bacterium
CACAGATTGGATGACCAGCGAAGGTGAAGATCGCTATCGTCGAGGTGTGTATACAACTTGGCGGCGATCGAATCCTTATCCGTCAATGGCGACCTTTGATGCTCCGAGCCGCGAGGTGTGCACGCTGCGCCGCGATAGCACTAATACTCCGTTGCAAGCACTTGTTACGCTCAATGATCCCGGTTTCGTCGAAGCGGCCCAAGCGCTGGCTCGGCGAGTTGTGTTGCATGCGCCAAACATAAAAACGGATGCGGAACGTTTGCAAATAGCATTTGAATTGTGCACGTCTCGCAACGCGACGTTGGACGAGCTGCGACCGCTTGGAAAGTTGCTCGACCGCGCTAGGAGTAAGCTTAAAGAAAATGAAGATGCCGCCAAAAAACTAGCTACAGAACCACTTGGGAAATTACCCGAGTCAGCGGATGTTGTTGAATTAGCGGCATGGACGGCGGTGTGCAATGTTTTGTTGAACTTAGATGAAGTCTTGATGAAGAGGTAGGTCGAAGATGGACCCCATGCTAGAACAGATACAACAACGTACCCGACGTTACTTTTTGCAAAAAGGTTCGTTGGGACTGGGCGCCATAGCAGCCAGCAGTTTGCTGTCGGGATCAAGTTCAACGGCGAGTGAAAAAGAGCATGCGAAGACGCATTTCGCTCCGAAGGCAAAGCGAGTCATCTACTTGCATATGACCGGATCGCCGCCAAACTTGGATCTGTTCGATTACAAGCCCGAATTGATCAAACGAAATGGCGAGAACTGTCCTGATTCGTTTTTGAAGGGCCGCGAGTTTGCGTTCACCACGGGCGTTCCCACTTTGCTCGGTACGCCACAACCATTTAAACAAGTTGGCAAGAACGGCATGTGGATGTCGGCCGCGATTCCAAATCTACAGCGTGTGGCGGACGAAATGTGTGTCGTGCATTCGATGCACACCGAACAATTCAATCATGCACCGGCAGAACTGCTGATTTACACCGGTTCGCCCAGGGCTGGGCGTCCATCCATGGGTTCGTGGGTAACATACGGCTTGGGTTCTGAGAATGATGACCTGCCCGCATTTGTGGTGTTGATCTCCAGTGGAGTTCAACCGAACGGCGGCCGCAGTTCGTTTGGGGCCGGGTTCTTGCCGAGTATCTATCAAGGCGTGCAGTGTCGTTCGAAAGGTGAGCCGGTACTTTTTGCTTCGAATCCACCGGGCATGGACAGTAACCTGCGACGACTAACACTCGATGCGCTGGGTGAACTGAATTCAATCCAAGCACAGTCGATGGGGCATCCAGAGACGCAAACGCGAATATCGCAATATGAGCTGGCGTTTCGTATGCAGACTAGCGTGCCAGAAGTGATGGACATCTCACGCGAGTCGCAGCAGACGCTCGAAGCCTATGGTGCCAAGCCGGGTGAAAGTAGTTTGGCGAACAACTGCTTGCTTGCCCGTCGATTGGTTGAATCCGGTGTTCGCTTTGTACAGTTGTTTGACTGGGGGTGGGATTTCCACGGGACCGGCGCGGGTGAAGGGATCGGCGAAGGATTAACGAACAAATGCGCGACGATGGACAAACCCGTCGCAGCTTTGATAGAGGATTTGCGGCAGCGCGGGATGCTCGATGACACCTTGATCGTATGGGGAGGCGAGTTCGGTCGCACTCCGTTCCGCGAGGGCCGCACAGCCAAAGGCGATATACTCGGTCGCGATCACTATCCCGATTGTTTTTCAATGTGGATGGCTGGCGGCGGCGTGAAAGGCGGCTTTGATCATGGTGTTACCGATGAACTCGGGTTCGGTGTCACAGAAAAACCTGTCCATGTGCATGACTTGCAAGCCACAATCCTCCATTTGCTCGGCATGGATCATACACGTTTGACCTATCGCTTCCAGGGACGTGACTATCGTCTGACGGATGTCCATGGGAACGTGGTGAAGGAATTGTTGGCTTAAGGTTAATGAGTGACACACGCAACGTGTTTCTCCCGCACCAACCTAGCAATGAAATCATTGTCATCGCGGTAGCACATAGTTCCCGGCCAATAGACTATTGGACCGCCAGGTAGCTCACGTCCGCTTTGCCTTAAGCCAATTTGTGCCTAACAATGGATCTCGCAGGGCATCGATAACTCCCGAATTGCTATGCGTATGGCCAGATTTCCACCGTCTGAGAGATTGCTTTGTAGGTAATGCTAGTTATATTGTTGGACTCAATTCGCCAACAATTTACCTACAATTAACAGTCCTGGAGTTGCCAGATGCAATCAGATTCAGATGCAGTTGCCCCAAACGCAAAAAGGCTATTGGGAGCCGGCTTTATGGCCATTCTTGCTGCCGGCGTTGGTTACTCCGTCCGCGGTGGAATTCTGGGACAGTGGGCTGAACAATTCGGTTTCACAATGACCGAATTAGGAGCGATTACAGGCGGTGGCCTGACTGGCTTCGGTCTCGTAATCATTTTCAGCTCCCTCGTCGCCGACAAGATCGGATACGGGCGGTTGATGATCTTGGCGTTCGTTCTCCATCTCATCTCTGCGTTGCTCACGCTTGCAACGCCGATGGCTTTCGAAGCAAGTGGCAAGTCCGCTGCGTTCAGCTGCTTGTTCTGGGGCATGTTCATTTTCGCAGTTGGAAACGGACTGTGCGAAGCCGTCGTCAATCCTATGACGGCTACATTGTTTCCTAAGAACAAGACTCATTACCTAAACATCCTGCATGCAGGCTGGCCCGCTGGATTGGTTCTCGGAGGGTTAGCATCATTCTTTATGGCCGCGACAACCAACGAGGCTGGAGAAGTGATTGCTAAAGCGGTCGACTGGAAGATTCAAATGTCATTGTTTTTAGTTCCAGTGGTCCTGTACGGTGTGATGCTGTTCGGCCAAAAGTTTCCAAAGTCAGAAGCCGAATCGGCTGGTACTTCGATCGTGGAAATGTTATCGACTTTGGTTGCTCCGTTGATGATCGTGTTGCTAGTCATCCATGCAATGGTGGGCTATGTTGAACTTGGAACAGACTCTTGGATTGCAAAGATCACCGGCGCCATCATGGGCAGTCCAGCCTCGGGTCTCGCTTTGTTTGTCTACACATCGATGTTGATGTTTGCCCTTCGATTCGTTGCCGGTCCAATCGTACATCGCATTTCACCGTTAGGTCTGCTTTTCACGAGTGCAGTTCTCGGAGCCACCGGGCTTACACTCTTAGGTAACGCTTCAACGGTAGCTATGTGCATCATCGCTGCCACTGTATACGCTTGCGGCAAAACGTTTCTTTGGCCTACCATGCTCGCGGTGGTTTCCGAGCAGTTTCCGAAGGGTGGAGCGATCTCGATCGGCTTCCTTGGTGGCGCCGGGATGCTTTCCGCAGGTTTACTCGGCGGTCCTGCGATCGGTTTCAAACAAGACTTTAACGCTAGCGCCAACCTCCAAGAAGTTTCCAAGGACACATACGATCGTTACAAGGCTGGCGCGCCAAGCAATTTCCTCGGCTTCACTACCGTCGGCTTGGATGGTGCCAAAGTCGGCGTTTTGGAAGATGGCGGTAAAGAACTAGCGCGGGCGGCAGAGTTGGCCGCAAAGGATGGCAAAGAAGACAAGAACCTCAGTGGACTTGTTTCCTGGTGGGACAACGCTAAGGAGTTTGCCAAAACTGATAAGGAACCTACAAAATCGGCAGGAATTTACGGTGGCAAGATGGCGCTTAGGTACACCGCCTATGTTCCCGCGATGATGGCAATTCTGTACTTGCTGTTAATCGTTTACTTCCAGACTCGCGGCGGTTACAAAGCCGTCCATCTCGACTCGGCTGGCCGCGAAGTCAGGGAATAGAAATGACGTTCGGTCTCGTAGGGTGTGTGCAGTGATCGCTAATTTGTAGCAAATTGCCAGTGGAAAAGTGCCAGTGGAAAAGTGAAACTATATGTCTAGTTTCGCCCCCGAAGCAACGAAGCGATCACGTAACACACCGCTTTGCGGGCAGAGCGGCCGGCGATAAAAACGCTAGTTCGTAGCCAGGGGAAGGTGTGTTGCGCGGTTCAATTAGATGATGTTGATGTCCGTTTTCGGGCACGATTTCAGAACTTGAAAATCTGAGGCTTCCCAAACCGCTTCACACACCCTACGTTAAACTAAAAGATGCGATTGGGTTCATCCGCGTGTTTAAGGTGACTTGATCGCGATAAGACTATCGGCCAGTTGTCTAAGTTTGCCGTAGAGTTTTGTCATGTTTGGATTAGGTAGAGCGAATCCCGCTCGCCTGCTCGTGCCATTAAACATCCACTCCACTTCTACGTAATTCGTGTTGGTGCAAATTGATGAGCCTGCTCCAATTGCTGGAAGATCCTCCGCGATATATTCTCGCTCAATCGATTTGATCAAGCTCATTTTGATTACCTTGTCTTCAACAGTGACGCCCTTATTCAAATCGAAACTGCCGAAGGCACCTCGCTCAATATTAGCGTGCCTCATTGTACAGAATGCGCTCGACTCCTTATGCGCTTCGTAAACGCCAAAAATTTGAGTGCCGCCGCCCCCCGTGTCGTCCCATTGGTCGAACAACAGCCTAAAGCGTAGGAAGTGAAGCCGGGAAAGTGTCGGCTCAAGGTAGCGTGGATCGGATTGCACAAGGTATAGGCGTGCTTCCTCTGTAGCGAGATAGCTCGCGGCATCTTTGGTCTTGAAGAAATCGTCAATGTTCATAAAGGCTAACCGTTGTGAGAATTCAATGGCCGCAAGAATCTTCGGAAAGGTAGCTAGCTAGGCGCGAACTGTATCCAACCCGATCGTCCAGCCAACTGGGCGGGATGTGAAGCACACACGAACATTTTATCGTTCCGGTTTCAGACCGAGGAGATGGAGATGGTGCGAGGATTGCGTTTGGCGACCCTGGGAATCAATGGAAGTGTGTCGCACAAAGTTTCGTAGGGTGTTTGCAGTGACCACCATTTTTATCGCCAATCACCATGGGGGCAGCAAAGCTTATGTATGAGTAGCGCCCCCGAAGTAACGAAGCGATCACGCAACACACCGCTTTGTAGGTCAGAGCGTTCAGTGATGAAGATGCTCTTCGCGGCTAGGGGAAGGTGTGTTGCGCGGTTCAATTAGGTGATGTTGATGCCCGCTCTTCGGGCACGATTTCAGAACTTGAAAGCCTGAGGCTGCCCAGACCGCTTCACACACCCTACGAACTCCTTCACACACCTATGCATTGAAAAAAGAAAGCGTCAGGCCAGCACTCTAGCTAACCTGACGCTTCGTTCACTTAGATCGCTTGGAAATCTTCCATGTGCCGAGCCAGTCGCTTGCGGGCGACGTGCAGCCGACGCTTGATCGTTCCGATCGGAGCATTGAACTGCTCAGCCATCTCGATCAGCGATTGACCGCTGATGTAGAAAGCTTCCAACGTCTTGCGGTCGACTTCGCCGAGCTTATCGAGGCCGCTGCGAACCTGAGCTCGCTCTTCGCTCTCTAAAACTCCGTCGAGCGGAGTTTCAGTGGAGGTGCAGATCGCGTCCAGCGTTTCGTTCTCGATCGCAACCGCAGTCCGGTGACGAGTCATCCGGTTGATGGCCATCCGGCGAACGATCTGGCGCAACCAACCTCCGAACGCTTCTGGAACACGCAGCTGCTCTAGACGATCGAAAGCGTGGATGAAAACATCCTGAACCAGCTCTTCAGCCTCGTCCCAGTTACCGAGTTGGCGGTAAGCCAGAGCGACAGCGGAACCGTGGTAACGCTCGTAAAGCGAACTTTGGGCTTCGCGGTCCTGAAGCTGTGCAGCTTCAACTAACCGTGCAACGGTAAGGAAAGTTTCATTGATAGATTCGGTAACCATGACGAGTCTCTCTGATTTGTGAGAGAACGCTCCGCTTGTCGCTGGGCCAGTCTTTCAACCGGCGTAACACGACACGGAGAATCCACTCAGGTCGATTTCGGTATGTGCGTTGAAAGGGAAATCAGTGGTTCCGACGTGTTGAACTTGAGCGTCTAAAGCCGAATTGGGCGGACCCAAGTGGGTAGACGCTGCAGTTCACGTTGGAGAGATGCTTACGGAAAGTCCGCGAACATCCATCACTTTCAATCTCTTTCAGGTCCGGCAGCTTTGGGCTAGTAGCTTGGAAGCTAATAGCTCTGTGGCTTACCGGTTTTCCAGGCGCGAGGAACTAACCTCGCCAACTTGCTCTGGCCTGCGACAACCTAGGGGCTGGACAGACGGATTGAGCGGTTATGTCATAGGCCAGCGCGTAGGCGGGCCGTAGCAGTTCCGGGCGTTTATTGCCAAACAGCAAGTAACCCGACTGCGAATTGCCTAGGAGTAACTCCAAAAGCGATTCTGGTTGACGTTGCTCAATCCGATTCCCCATATGTTCACTCATACTGGTGAGGTGGAATGAGCGTGTCGCGATACCCTTTACTGCCAACACATCAATCACGCGGGTGACTACTGATGTGAACAGGTTGGAAATCGTTGAAGTACGCATTGCATTCCTCCCTCACGCCTTTTGGACGTGAACTGAGAGAGACTCGAAACATGAAATTTGGGCCACAATTAGCCCGCTCGGTTACTTTACGTCAAGGTTGGTGCAACCGCTGCGGTCGTAACCCACACACACCTCATCCGGATGGGACATTACAAGAATACTGTATCGACTCGGGCAAAGCAATAAAACCGCTCTTTTCGCCCTATTTCAACAGCTTCTCCCCCACCGGACACTTGATTAGACAGCGGATTTCACCGTTGGTTCGCGAAAAAATCGGAAACCCTCAAAACTTTTTGCTGTTTTTGAGTGGGGCACTTTTGCCGAAAAGGACTAGAAACCTGATGCCAAACCGCAAGCTGGAAGCTTACACCATAACGGGCCCTTGACCCCTTCCGATACACAAGGTAGTGTAATAGTTTCACTGAGGAGAGTCGAAATGAAACAAAACTCGCACTGTAAGACAGTCACGGAAAAATTAAATCTTAAAGAGCGGCCGCTGCTGTCGCCTGTGGAAGCTGGTGGCCTTCAAGCCGTCTTCAAGGTCCTCGCCAATGACACACGGTTGCGAATCCTGCACTCGCTGGTCCGAGCTGATGAACTCTGCGTCTCGGACCTGTCCAAAACTCTGGGCATGAAGCCGCAAGCCATTTC
>JANNNN010000802.1:0-6076 GCA_031398555.1 Planctomycetia bacterium
AGTAAGTCTTCATAGACACGAACGCTAATCTTCGCCTCAACTCAGTATGGGCTTAACAATTTCACCATGAATATCCGTCAGCCTAAAATCTCGACCTTGATAGCGGAATGTTAAGCGCTCGTGATCAACGCCGAGGAGGTGCAGGATGGTCGCGTTGAGGTCATGCACGTGAACTGGGTCGGAGGTGATGTTGTAGCAGTAATCATCGGTCGACCCGAGCGTCAGACCACCACGAATGCCTGCCCCGGCCAAGAGAATCGTAAAGCAACGCGGGTGGTGATCGCGTCCGTAGTTTTCTTTCGTCAATGTTCCTTGCGAATAAATCGTTCGGCCAAACTCGCCGCCCCAAATAATCAGCGTGTCGTCGAGCATCCCACGCTCACTCAGATCGTTGATGAGTGCTGCGGTGGCTTGATCGGTGTCTTGACATTGACCTCGAATCGCGGCTGGTAAACCTCCGTGATGGTCCCAGCCCATATGAAACAACTGGATGAACCGAACATCTCGCTCCGCCAGTCGACGGGCGAGCAAACAATTCGCCGCGTAACTACCCGGGCGCTTGACATCAGGTCCATACGCGTCGAGTACATGCTGTGGCTCCTTAGCCGTATCAAGCAGCTCGGGGACACTCGACTGCATTCGAAAGGCCATCTCATATTGAGCGATCCGCGATTGAATCTCGGGGTCACCGACTTGAGCGAGATGTTGACCGTTTAGCTCAGCCAGTCGATCGAGCGTGCTGCGACGAGCTTGCGGTGAAACACCAGGTGGATTCGAAAGGTACAAGACCGCATCGCCCGAATTACGGAACTTGACACCTTGGTGTTTGGAAGACAAAAAACCCGCACCCCACAGTCGATCGTAAAGTGGTTGATCATCTTTGCGACCGCTTCCAAAAGATGTCAGTACGACATAAGCCGGCAAGTCCTTGTTCTCGCTTCCAAGTCCGTAGCTGACCCATGATCCGATACTTGGTCGACCAGCCAACTGGGCACCTGTTTGGCAGAACGTAATGGCAGGATCATGGTTGATTGCCTCGGTGTGCATCGAACGAATCATACACCACTTGTCAGCCAACTTTGACATATGCGGCATCAGTTCGCTGAACCACATTCGAGATTCGCCATGCTGAGCGAACTTGAACATTGATGAGGCGATGGGGAAATTCTTCTGGCCAGATGTCATGGTTGTCAAACGTTGCCCCTGTCGAATCGACTCGGGCAAATCTTTTCCCTGTTCGGCTTCCATTTGTGGTTTGGGGTCGAACAAATCCATTTGCGACGGAGCACCGGACTGGAACAGGTAGATAACGCGTTTGGCTTTGGGCGCAAAATGTGGCAAGCCCGGCAGGCCAATCGATTCAGCTCGCGCGGTTTGATCGCCCAATCCCAACGAAGCCAGCGCCGCCGCACCAAGTGCTGAAGTGTTGCGCATGAAAATTCGTCGATTGAGAACGTCTTGAATTTGAAGCGGGTGGACTGACATGGTTCTTGTTACTCGCGAGTTACAAATTCATCTAAATTAAGGATCACGTTGGCCGTCAATGTGTAAGCCGCCAATTCAATGGGTGGAATCTCTGCCGCAGATTTCGAATCGCCGAAGGCTAACAGCCCGCTGGCATCGGACGGACCACTTGCGAATCGTTGCATGTCAGCATCCAAGCCGCTTACGAGTACTTGCATTTCGGCGTTCGTCGGATTTCGCGCCAGCGCGAGCCGGAATCCATAGGCCAAACGTTGTTCGGCTGTTCGTCCACCTTCGCTGATCATTCGACCAGCGAGTCTTCGGGCTGCTTCGACAAACGTCACTTCGTTAAGCAGCGAGAGTGCCTGCAGCGGTGTGTTGGTGCGAGATCGCTTCACCGTGCAAGTTTCGCGATTCGGCGCATCGAACAACAGCATTGTTGGCGGTGCGGCAGTGCGTTTCCAAATGGTGTACATGGATCGACGATACAGTCCGTCGTTCTTATCGTGCTGATAATTTCGCAAGTTGCCGTACTTGCTGGTTTCATCCCAAACACCCACTGGCATATAAGGCCGAACACTCGGCCCACCGATTTTATTGACGAGCGCTCCGCTGACTGCCAAAGCCGCGTCGCGAACGATTTCACCTTGCAATCGAAATCGCGGTCCGCGAGAGACCAATCGATTGTCCGGATCCATTTCCAGTTTTTCGGGAGTGACTTGCGTTGATTGGCGATAGGCAGCGCTCAACAAGATCAATTTTTGCAGGGCTTTCATATCCCAAGGCCGAGCAGCTTGGGCGCCGACGGGCGGTAACATGGTTGGCTCCATGAACTCAACCGCTAACCAATCGAGCAACTCGGCGTTGACCGGATACTCCGCTTGCGAGCCGAGATTCTCAGTCGTCTTGACGATCCCCATTCCAAAGAAACGTTCCCATTCGCGATTGACCCACACTCGCGCTGTCAGCGGATTACTGCGAGCGACGATCCATTTGGCCAAACCTAAACGATCAACCGGCGAATCTTGTGGTAATGGGGGCAGAACGGCTGGAACGGCTCGACCGACCTTTGCTCCTGGTTTGTCATATTCACCGCGTACGAGAATAAATGCATCGCGAGGCTTGGCTTCCTTCATCACCATAGTCGTTGGTAAATCTTCGGCGTAGTCGGCGAGTGCCTTGCGGCTCGCGGTAACTTTCGACTCGCTCTCACGAATCGGATTGGGGACACTTGCCAGATAGTACTCTTCGACTGCTTGCCGGTCCGAGTCGCTCCACTGATCGCTTGCTTTCTTTATCGCCTCAGCCACGTTCGCCGGCATGCCGCTCTCACCAAGCTTAATCTGCTCCGGCGCAGCACTTGTTATAGATAATCGAAAACGGCCCACATTATGGTCACCGTACTCAGAACGATTGCCGAAGCGGACTTGAATATTGGCGCCTTTGGGAATCTTTACAGGTTGATCGGTGGCGAACAGGATCTTGCGAGCGATGCGGCGCTCGGGGTTGCTGCCTTCGATCGCCCAGCCTTTCAGCGGTTTCTTTGATTTGGCGTTGTTCTCGAGAACATTCGCAGCGGGCCAACCATCTTGAGCAAAATCTGTTTCAGTTCGCGTCAATTTTACTGGCCGTGGCCTCTTCAGCGATTCACCCACCAGTTCTACCGTAAAGTCAGTCATTACAAAGTTACCGTTGAAGCCGCGTCCCAAACTCTGATTAGGCAAACTTGCATCCGGCATTACTTCAAGCAGCATACCGCTAATTGACGCTGCAGGGGTAGTCAATGTAACTGTGTAAGCATCGTTCGCCGGGTTGGCTCCGCCGGCAAGATAGGAACCATCTTCTTGACGAGTCAAAGTGGCGCCACCGGTCGATAGGACTTCGATTGGAAGAACTTGTTGCCATGTGCTGACGGTAGCCGTCGCCTCGCCGCGGCTCTTCGCGGCCCATGCGGAGGCAAACTCCGGCAATTTGGCTTTGAGCGTCTGGAACTCAGCATCGAGGGAAGCCACCTCAGTTTCACGTCGAGCGATCTCCGCAGCATTTGCCTCCGACTTCATCGAAAACAAGGGTGGAGTATTCTCACCATTCTTACCCGATGGAGCGAGCACGCCTTCTTCTTCCACAGAATTGAAGAAAGCGAATATCTGGTAAAACTCCTTTTGCGAAATTGGATCGTATTTGTGATCATGGCAACGGCAGCAGTTAAATGTTAGCCCCAACCATGTTAGCCCCGTCGTCTCAACGCGGTCGATGACCGTTTCAACGAACCACTCATCAACGATTCGCCCACCCTCACCGTTCAAGCGATGGTTGCGATTGAACCCAGTTGCAATTATTTGTTCTGGCGTTGCACTCGGTAACATGTCACCGGCAAGTTGTTCAACGGTGAATTGATCGAAAGCCATATTTTGGTTGTATGCGTTGATGACCCAATCTCGCCATCCCCAAATATCGCGGCTGCCATCGCTCTGGTAACCGTTGCTGTCCGCGTAGCGAGCGTAGTCCATCCAATTGAGCGCCATCCGTTCACCGTAATGCGGCGACGCGAACACTTCATCCACCATGTTTTCGTAAGCATTGTCAGATTTATCTGCCAAGTATCTTTCAATCTGTGAAGGCGTTGGCGGCAATCCGGTCAAGTCCAATGCGACTCGGCGGATCAAGGTCTCTTTGTTTGCAGTTGGGTTTGGAGTTAATCCAGCTTGTCGCAAATTGGCTCGCAAAAAGCGATCAACTGGATTGTGAAGCCATTCTTTTGCGATCGCTGAGTCGGCGGCTGGAATGGCTGGACGGGTGGGCGGCGCAAAGGACCAATGCACTTCGTAATTCGCCCCCTCAGCAATCCACTTTCGAAGCAACTCGATCTCGCTCTCAGAAAGTTTCTTTGGCGAATCGGCAGGCGGCATGACTTCATCTGAGTCTTTTGACAGAATGCGTTTGATCAGCTCGCTCATCTCAGGCTGATTTGGAACGATAGCGATGGAGCCTGAATCTGCCGCGGCAATCGCATTGTCTCGCAAATCGAGTCGCAGACCACTTTTCTGCTTAGCTTCGTCCGGCCCGTGACACTGAAAACACTTATCCGAGAGAATCGGACGTATGTCGCGACTGAAATTCACGCGTCCCGTTTCTGCATTCAGGTCTAAAGAGGGAATAAGCAGCGAAAGTCCAATGACCAACGGCAAGTGAAAAACTGCTTGACTCATTTTGATTGCTCAAACGGGAGGGGGAATCGAGATCGGGAGGCTACTGATTATAGCAGGGCTGTCCGCATCTCGAACTCCAGCAGCTAGTCATGAAAAGAGTAAAAATTAATGAACCCGGATGCGTTAGCGGGGGAAACCGCTCTAAAATTTTGCAGTTCGTACGTCGCGGATGCAATAGTTATTGATAGATTGTCAGCTGATTTTCGCCAGCCGACTTGCCAAAACCCTCGCTCGCTGCATAAATGTTCTATGTTCCTCAGAGGTCCATTTACAGCGAGGCAAGGTATACCAATGAGTGTGGATATCCAGCGAATAAAGGAGCAAGTTCTAAAACACTCGGAGAAACTGGACCGAGTTACGAACGAAGTTCGCAAGGTGCTCGTAGGCCAAGACGTGATGCTTTCGAGACTTTTGATCGCGATGTTGACTGGCGGTCACGTATTGCTTGAGGGCCTTCCAGGCTTGGCAAAGACGACGGCCATCAAAGCACTGGCGAGCGCGATCAAATGCAAGTTCAATCGAATTCAGTTTACGCCTGATTTGCTGCCCGCCGACTTGATCGGCACGATGATCTACAATCCTCGCGAGGGTTCGTTTGGGACTCGCAAAGGTCCAATTTTTGCCAATTTGATTCTTGCCGACGAGATCAATCGAGCACCCTCTAAGGTTCAATCGGCACTCCTTGAAGCGATGCAGGAACGACAGGTCACGATCGGCGATGAGACCTACTTACTGGATGAACCGTTCTTAGTTCTGGCAACACAGAATCCGATCGAGCAGGAAGGGACTTATCCGCTGCCTGAAGCCCAAGTGGATCGCTTCATGCTAAAAATCGTGGTGGATTACCCGAGCAAAGCGGATGAACGCAAGGTGGTGGACGCAGTACTGGATGACATTCGGCGTGAAGTTCAACCTGTGCTAGAGCCAGCGGAACTGTTAGAGATGAAACAGACTTGTGGCATGATCTACATGGACGACAAGGTCAAGGACTATGCCCTAGACGTAGTTACGGCAACCAGACGACCCGAAGAGTTTCGATTGGCTGCACTCAAGCCCCTAATTGAATTTGGAGCGTCTCCGAGAGCGTCGATCAATTTATGCTTGGCTGCGAGAGCAAGCGCATTTATGGCTGGCCGCGGTTACGTTACTCCTCAAGATATCAAGGATGTTGCACCGGACATCCTGCGACACCGTATCATCATTACTTACGAAGCCGAGGCGGAAGAAATGACAACCGCCGCCATCATCAGCAAGGTGCTCGAATCGGTCCCAGTTCCATAAGCCACCATGCCAACACACGACCTCGAATCAGTACTGAAGGAAGTTCGCCGCATTCAGATCGTCGCGCGTCGACAAGTCAACGATCTACTTGCAGGTGAGTACCTCAGCGTCTTTAAAGGGCG
>JANNNN010000364.1:0-3549 GCA_031398555.1 Planctomycetia bacterium
GCCCCGATTCAGACTTCTTTTACCTACTGAGCAAAGGCACGGCGCGGAAGATCGACTTCAGCAAACCGCGGCAAGTCACCGACACACCAGCGAACGATCTGCCCGTTGAGTTCCGCGAAAAGCCGAAAACGAACTTGCTAGCCGCTTGCGAAACACAGCCATCAGAAAGCCTACCCCGCTGCGTTCGTTCGGTAGTTTAACTGCGATGCCTGCGCTGCAGATGGCATCTGGAGCAGCCTCCAGCCTAATATGCCTTGATACTCATTTGATACCGACCAGGGGTGCGCGGAGCATGCGACGACGTGCGAGGCGGTGCTATTGACACCTTCACAAACGACAGTACCCAACAGCAGAAAAGCCGCGTAATTCCAATGGAAAACGCGGCTTCATGCGAGATGGTGCTAAAGCGGAGGGCAAGGGAGTCGAACCCTCAACTGCTTGCGCAGCGACTGATTTCGAATCAGCTTCCTAACCATTCGGTTACCCTCCGGCGATGCGGGTATTCTCTACCGAAAACGGCCGTTCGGCAAGGGCATTACTACAGCCTGTCACTCGGGATGCGGATTAACAATCCCTGATTCCTCAGGATCGCTGTCCTTTGCAGGGACTCAAGCGTTTGACCTTTGTGCAGAAAGCTCAAAACTTGCATGGTCTACTGGTGCTTTGTCCAGATTGCCAACTCCAAAATCTTATACGGACAAAGCACAAGTGAAAGCTAAAAGGGCATTTTCAGCTTGGGATCAATGCGAACGGCTTTAGCAAATTCAGCCTTTGATTCCGCCGCTTTCTTCTGTTTGGACAGCAATAGGGCGCGACTAAAGTGCCAACTTGCGGGATTGGGCGAGCCCTGTTCGGCAAAACTTAGGTCGCGTTCCGCCTCTTCCAGCTTGTCAGCTGCGCACCGACAGCGAGCTCTGAGGAGGTAGGCCTCCGACAACTGATCTGGGTTCAAACCACCCTTCGCAATCGCGCCATCGATCAGAGGAAACGCTTCAGCGTAACTTCCGCTTCTCTCCAGCTCCATCGCTTTTTCGGCCGCTGTCTGAGCCGATTGCAGCTCTGATTTTGACAGCTGGCTACTACAACCTGCCAAAAGGAGGCAGGCTGCAATTGCGGTCCAAACGAGTTTTGACATCGCGACTTGCTTTTGAAATTTGGCTAACACTGGACGGTTGGTTAAGGCGACCCAGGCTGGAAGCGCTGGAAGCCTAGGCTACGGCTAGTCCTCAAAGTTTGCGACTTCGCCAACATCCCGAGAACCAACGGCTCGCCAAATGCTTAAGGCAATACTGTCGCTGACGAAACGAACTGAGCCATCGCCGAGCGCAGCGTTGACGCCGCCGGTGTGCAGGCTGCGGGCGCTGATGATCGCGTGCTCTCCTGGCGCATCGGGAATTGCACTTCGAGTTCCGCAGTCAATGGCTTTCCAGTTCGGCGTAGCAACATGGTTATACATCGTGCTGGAATAGAATCCGAACGGCCATCCATTCGAAAAATCGGTACCAGATAGCCAGCGTCCCATCGAATTGAAATTGAATCCGCCGTTAAGATTCGGAGCCTGAGCGAAGCACTCTGAATACATCGCATCAGCATCCACCAGGTTTGCTGGACGGCTTAGCAAGTTGGTAACGTCTGCCGGTCCTGGCAAAGCGGTTGCAAGATTCGCTCCGCTGCCCTTGGTGCGCTCTGAGAAAAATACAGTATTGGATAATCCGTCGGTGAATGAACCTGGGGCGAGAGCTCGACCAATCGTGAAAGCGCCGTTGCCTTTGCAAGAAAAACCGGCTGTCGACGTAGCACTCGTATTGTTGTTATTGCTCGACCCGAGTGCGCCGCCAAAAGGCGTCGAACCACCAAAGTTGTATCGGTAATTATTCTCGGTAATCACAACTCCCGTATTGGGGCACGAAGGGCAGATAAATAACCCGGCGGCGTTCGCATAGGCGGTATAGTTGGCATTAATCGGTGCTCCGCCACTTGTCATCCGCACACTGGTAGGCTTCGAAAAGTCAATCAAATTATAAATATTGCCTTGTTCCATAAACGGCAGGATAAATGTGTGAACAGAGCGGAATCCAGTGAACGCGCCGGCAGGCAAAGTATTTGGATAGGACGTGTAGGAAGCTTGCGCAACTCCGCTCACCGTGTAGTCAGGATCAAAGCGACCGGGAGGAAACTTTTTATGGGCAGATTCATAATTGAGCGTTGCCAAACCCATCTGTTTTAAGTTGTTCGAACACTGCATTCGTCGTGCAGCTTCGCGGGCCGCTTGCACGGCTGGCAGGAGCAATCCGACAAGTATTCCTATGATCGCAATTACGACCAAAAGTTCGACTAGCGTGAACGCCGCACGCCGTTTGGAAATCAGAATGTACATTCAAAGCACCTCACACGGAAAGTAAATGAAGGAGCAAAGCAGACGCATCAATATTTAGGCTCAAGGTGCAAAACATGAGAAAGCAAATCAAATGTGCTTATCAGATTAGCGGTTAGAGAGCATTACGCAACTGATTTTTCCATCGATTGCCGTGCTGGGAGGCTGCATTATTCATCCGCATTGAAATGCAGGCCCATTTATATTTGTGCGTTCAAGAGGGTGCGGAAGTTTTTGCTCCTTTAAAATCAGTTAAGGGTAGATGCGTCCCAATCATTTAATCCAGTGCGTCAAGCCCTTGCACCTGTTAACGCTCGCCGGCACTCGAACCGCTGCCAAACTTTTTTTCCGTGATCGTCAATTAACAAAAAAAACCGCCAGCTTTCGCTGACGGTAAATACTGACATTAGATTTAATTGGACCTATTTTGCTGAGTCGGCCTTAACCAAATCTTCAATAATGCTGTCGATCTCGGTCCAGTGAACTCCAGTCTTTACGACTCGGCCGTTCTTGTCGACGATCACATTGATAGGCAAGGTAAGGATTCCATAAGCGACTGCCACGGTACTATCGAGTCCACCTTCATCATAGAGGTGCATCCATGGGAACGGATTGACCTTCAAGAACTCCGTCGCTTGCTGCTGGGTATTGTCGAAGTTGATACCAACAATTTTAAGCTTGGTTTTGCTGTACTTGTTTTGCAGTTCCTTCAGCCCACGCATTTCGGCTTTGCATCCTTCGCACCAACTCGCCCAGCAGTGATAAACAACTGGTCCGCCTTGAAGAGCTCTAGAACTAAAATCGCGACCATCAATCAGTTTGCCTTCAAGGCCAAAACCCTTGCCTACTAAGTTTAGACGCAGAAGGGCTCCGGCAGCTTTCTTACCCGGCAAGGTCTTGGAGAAATCTTTGGCAGCTTGCAGATACCATTTTTCGGCGAGCTTTGCGTCGCCGGAAAACTCCGCAGACAGCGCGATTTGAATCATCCCTTCGGCCGCTTCTTCGCTGTTTGGAAACTTCTCGATAAAGCCTTCCAGGTCAGCCAAATTAGCCTTTTGCAGCTTAGCAAAATCCGCTTTGGGATCTTGCATCTTGATATTGTTGTCAGCCGTCAGGGTACGAAACACGACGTAGGCAATATCGTTTTGCGGCGTGGATGCATCCGTCAGTTTTGC
>JANNNN010000381.1:0-4823 GCA_031398555.1 Planctomycetia bacterium
GAAACGCATAGCCATAACCATTCATGAGGTTGTGGTGTAGCGGCAGCACAGCGGACTTTTAATCCGCAAAGCGTGGGTTCGAATCCCACCGGCCTCACTTGTTCGGCGTGCAGCTCGATGGTCCGAGCAGCGTCCTTATAAGACGAAGGTCGAAGGTTCGATTCCTTCCACGCCGACTTGGAAGACAAACAAACACAAATGGGATTGTGGCAGACAAGGTAATGCACCGGTCTCTTAAACCGGCCGATGTGGGTTCAAGTCCGTCGCATTTAGGCCCACTCGATAAAACTCCAATTTCAACGTATCCAGCTTGTGACGCCTGCCATTTCCCGTGCCTTGCAAGTGAGTACGAACAGTAATTTGCTTTAGACTGCCCAAAAACTTGTCGCGGGTATCGGACTTGCATTTTTTTGTCAAGTTTGCACGAAGTACCAGAACCGCCTTGAGCAATTCCAGCGTCGCATCGTTGAGTTCCCCGGTGCCCACTTGCGACTGCGCAATTTGCGATTCGAGTCGTGCCAGTTCCATCTCCATCTCTTCAATCTTAGTTTGTGCTCTAGCAATTCGCTTCTTATCCAATTCAAGTAAATTATCGCAGGCTTTCGCAATTTTTTCTTTCAGAAAAGTCACATTGCGAGTTAAGGTGCGATCGTCTTTTTTCCTGAATGGAAATTCGGGTCTAAGCGTCTCCCGCAATCGCTTGAATGAGGCTGGGAGTTGCGCCCAACGCAACTTACCCGATTTTGCATCGTTGATTAAGTCTAAAAGCTCGCCATAGGTCCTGCCTTTACAGAATTCTTGCGTGACATAATTTTGAATTGACCTCATGACCTCGGACTGAGGCACGTTGGTTCCTTCGCAGGCTGTCAAGTCTCGCTTTCGTTTAGCGCACTCGTAGTAGTAGATCTTACCGTCCTTCCCACCTGTCATGCCATGCAATTTACTTCCGCACCGACTGCAACGCAGTATCCCCGTCAACAAATAGGGATTGTCTGAATCGGAATGACGCCGACTTACCACTCGATTTCGCGTCGCAAGCATTTGCTGAGTTTTGTTAAAAACTTTTCGGTCCACTATAGCTGGATGATGATCCGGATGAATGATAAGTTCGGAGGCGCTTTTCTCTGTACATTTACCTTTGAACTCGCTGGGTTGGATTCCGTCCTTCGAGATGACGTTGTACTTTCCGTAAGCATATTTACCAATGACTGTGTCGCCGGTGTAGTTCCGGTTCTCCAAGATTGATCGGATCGTATCAAATCGCCAACGGTTCGACCTCGGAGCTGGGATGCCATCATTGTTTAAACGCTCGGCAATAGCTTTCAGTGGCTTGCCGCTTACGTACTCTCGAAACACTCTCTGAACAACATCGGACTTACTGCTTTCGTCGATTTCCAGTCGCTTATCTTTCTTTTCGCCTACAATCTTGCAACCATAAGGCGCTGTACCTAGCCAACTACCTTTAAGCGCAGCTTCACGCTGTCCACGAGCGACATTTCTGGAGAGATCGCGTAAGAATTGATTTTTGGCTTCTTGCGTTAGGCTGGACATAATCCGCCCCATGCTAGATTCCCAATCCAGCAGGCCCTGGTTGACCGTGTCCAATCTGATGCCGTTATCTCGCAGAGGCTTGATGTAGTAACCAAGCTCATAACTGTCCATTCGTCCGAATCGATCTTGGTCCCAACAGAGAATGTACTTGAAGTCGCCACTGCTAGAATCGTCCAACATTTTAAGAAAGTCGAACCTTTTCTCCGTCGCGTCACCAGAAATTCCGTCGTCAACGTATTCGCGAACGATTTGGTAGCCATTTTTTTCGGCATAAATTTGAACCGCTTTTCGCTGCTCAGTGATGCTTGCCGTTTGGTCTTTTGTGCTTCGGCGCAGATATGCTACTGCTAATTTATATTTGCCAACTGCCATCTGGAAACTCCATTGCCTCCATTGCCGCTGATTTGAAAGCGGCGGGGTCACTTGGCAATGGAACAATGACCCAACGTCCGGGAGCTACTCCGAACGTTTGCCGCAGTATCTATTCTACCACGGCGTATTACGGCTCGACATACTGCAATTTTCCCTGCAATTAAGTGAATAAAATGCCTATCCGCGATCTAGCCGAACAATTCCATGATAGACAACTTGAAAGTCCAATTACCAACTAGAAAAGCTTTGGCGGAATTAAATATTCGTCGTCATCGGAATGCTGATTCTCAACTGCAAAACGTTCAGTAATTGATCGCAGCTCGTGTGAAAAATCCATCGTTGGCATTTTTAACGTCTCAGCATCGTTCTCCGCATCTTCGCTGTCGTCAATCCAGGTATCGTGAGTGTGTTTGGTGATCTCAATCGAATTCGACTGGAAGTTTAGAGTGGGCATCACTAGCACATCTTCTTCCGAGTAATCGGCCTCATCGGAATCGAGGCTGAATTGGAAAGTGTCATAGTTGACCACAAGTTCTGATTCTTCGTATCTCATTTGCGAAATCCTTAGTTGAATAGGAAGGTAGTGCTAATACACAGGAAGCTGTTCGATTTCTTTTAACGCAAGGAGTCCATCGCTGCGCTGGCTTTCGAGAAACTCCGCGTAGTTCCTGCGTTGCTTCTCTTCAGCCGTCGGTGCAATGGATTGTTGGAGTTCATTTATTCTGGTTTGTAGTTTTTCGATCTCCTTAGCTTGGTGCTTTAGTGATTCAATTTCACTGGTGCTAGGCGAAGGCCCCCAACCCTTTGAGTGGTACTCTGCCTGAGTCAAGGCAGTTTGCCGTCGTTGACTAAAGCTGGCAACGTTCGCCCCTAACTTTACTTTCAGGAAAGCAAGTTTGTGTGCAAACAATTCGTTTGGGTCAGTGGGCGGCTCGTCGAACTCTCGCCCCTGAATCGCTAACGCTCCATTTGCAAATATCAAACCGGCGCCGTTTGGTAGAGGCATATACTCGCATGCCTGGCGATCTTTGAACTCACTTAAATTTTCGATGAATGGCATTACTTTCTGTCCTTTCTAATTAGAAGATTACACTTGCAATTAACTGAACTTGCCCAGCTAGCTCATGAGCAGTTAACAAAGCCATGCCGAATGCGCTAGCTAAATCCCCATGTCCGTATTCATCCCGAGGGCTAACCAGTCGGTATCCGTACGACCGTTCTTCGACGCGAAGTTTTAGTAGGTCTCTTTTGAGATTTGCTTCGTCGAACAAATCAAGCCGACGATCAGTAAAGGCCTCGATTAATCTTGCTGCAATCGCCTGTAAATTTTTCCCCGACTGCGTAAGTTCCAGCATAGGAAGTGAATCGTGGCGAAGTCGCTGAGATAAATGCTCAGCCTGCCACGGGTCATAGGCAATCGATTCAAAGTTGAATTGCTTATGCATGTCGCGTAAGGTCAGTTCGACCTCGGACAATTCAATCTTTCTACCCGCGGCTGGCCTCCACAGCTTGGTTCTTGCAAGTCGTATACGGCGGTGCCCCGAGTTTTGTACACCCAAAACCACAATTGCCGAACAATCGCGAGTTAAGCCAAGATCAACCCCTGCAATGAACGAATAGTCGGCCTCGTTTCCATTCATTGGAAACAGTTTCTCTTTGAACGCTGCCTTTATATCCGCTTCTGATAGTGCATCGCCGCCACCACTAGACCACTGGTTTTCCCAAAGACGAGCAAATGCAACTGGTGGCAATAGGCGACGTTGTTCTGCGAGCCGTGTTGGAGTCATCCAACTGGCTTGCGGCCCATTCAGCCGGGAAAAGTACCATGCCTCGTCACCGCGAATAGCTTCTCTTGTCTTCCATTGCCATGTATCTACGAACCCAGCGTTGGTAATTACCGCAAAGAAACAATTGGAACGTTTCGCAGCAGAACTGATGAGCGAGTGCCACAACGCTTCACCAGAGCCTTCTTGCCAATGGCAAAGTTCATCGGCGATTATGAAATCGGGCAGAATTCCATAGGATGATCCTACATCGCTAGTAGCAATAGCGAGTACACTTCCTTCCCCTGGATGACTGCGAGCTTTATTGACAACGCAATCACGCTGGACCTCCAAAATGTCTCCGAGCCACGGGTTTAATCGAAGCAACCTGTGAATAGCATCTTTAAGTAGCGAAGATTGGTCACGATCAGCGGCATACGCATATCCTCGCAAGGAGCGGGTGGCAAACGCCATCGCATAGCAACATGTGACGCCAAGATCAGTCGTCTTCGAGTGACCTCTGGGACGTTCGAGAAACGCCCGCATGCGTGCATCGGCGCATACTCGTTGCCCAGTGCAATTAAGCAGTGCGGCATCCATTGAAGCAAAGTCTGCCTTTTGCCATTCGTCTTGGACTGCGCCAAATTGCTTTACCTGGCCGTCAACATCCACGAGCAGATCGTTGCGAAACTTACATGGATCAGCTGCATACTCCCGAAAGCGATTTTTTGCGGTCACTTTGTTGCCTCGGAAATGACTTGACTTTCAACATTTAAAAACCCAACGTTGGGTTTATGATCGGCCCAATCCTGGCACCCTCGCTTACGAGTAATGCCAAGCGTTTTTGCGAGACCGGTCAACGAGTTCACGGCCTGAATCCATCGACCTACTAATTCGGAAGTCAATTTGGGCTTGGTGGCAATATCCCGCTCTAGCTGCGCAAGCATTGCTTCTAAGAATATGTAACGGTCGATGATTGCAAGCTGAATGTGGCTAAGTTCGGGTTCGAAAAAAAGTTGACGGGATAATACGTTTGGAGACTTGTTACCCGACAATGCAAATTCTGTGAGAAAAGGTGACCAGGTTCACTTGGCTTGGTGAAAAGCCTCATTTGCTTAGTAAGAAGCCTAACTCTCA
>JANNNN010000429.1:0-1499 GCA_031398555.1 Planctomycetia bacterium
TCGCAACACCCGATCACTGGCACGCACTGAATGCAATCTCTGCTATTGGCGCTGGTTCGCACGTGTTCGTTGAAAAACCGACCGGCCATACGATCGCTGAAAGTCGCGCGATGCTCAACGCCGCACGGGCCGCTGATCGTACAGTACAAGTTGGTTTGCATCGACGCATTGGGCCACACTATGTTTCGGGAATGAAGTTCCTCAAGGATGGTAATGCGGGTGAAATCGGCGCGGTTCGGATGTTCGTCCACAGTGGAGGTGGAAAAGAAAAGCCCGCGGCCAATAGTGAGCCGCCGGAGAATTTGGATTGGGATATGTACTGCGGGCCTGCACCCCTTCGCCCATATTGTCGCAAGATTCACCCCGGTGGCTTTCGCAGCTTCCTGGACTTCGCCAACGGTACATTGGGTGACTGGGGCGTACACTGGCTGGATCAAGTTCTGTGGTGGTCGAATGAGAAATTTCCAAAGAAGATCTTTTCAACTGGCAGTCGCACGATCAGCGGCGAAGCTATCCTGAACGCAAAAGAGCAGACCACCGACGCGCCCGATGCGCAAATTGCAGTCTACGAATTCGAATCGTTCACCGCGACTTGGGAGCATCGCAAGTTTGCCGGCAACTCGGCGGAGCAACATTCCATTGGATGTTATTTCTATGGAACCAAAGGGACGTTTCACATGGGGTGGCGCGATGGATGGACGTTTCATCCGGCCGATTCTAAGCAGCCGGTAGTCCACCAGGACGCGCAGCATTCAGAACCCGATGGCCACAGCATCAAACTGTTATGGGCCGACTTTATTTCAGCCATCGAGTCTGGCAAGCGGCCAACATGCGATATCGAGATTGGACACAACGCCACCAATATGAGTTTGCTTGGGATGCTTTCTTATAAGCTAGGTCGCAGCATCGAGTGGGATGGAGTGAACGAAAAAGTTATCGGTGACGAAGAAGCAAATAAATTGCTCCGCCGCGAGTACCGCGACCCCTGGAAATATCCGGTGGCTTAAGCTCCCAAGTTGCGGCTTGTCCTGACGCGGCAGTTGTGCAAGCCGACCGCCGAAAAGTAAGCTATATTTTACTTTTCGACTTATTCAAAAGAAGACTACGCAAATTATGGCGGATAGCATTACTCGGTCGGTTCGGCAAGGTTTCTTCTCGCGAATGGCCAACTCTTTTATCGGCATAATCGTTGGGATCTGCATGGTGCCTGGGTCGGTGTTGCTGATTAGTTGGAATGAATACCGCACTGTGCATCGATCACGAGGTTTGGCTGAAGGCGAGAAACTGGTCGCTGAAGTTGCAGACGCTTTTGAAATCATGCCGAATCTCAATGACCGCTTAGTGCATGCAACGGGCACCGCGACGACGGAACAGACTCTATCCGATCCCGACTTCGGCGTGTCGCAAAAGGTCTTGCGCATGGAACGCCAAGTCGAAATGTTCCAGTGGGTCGAGCACAAGGAAAGTAAAACTCGCGACAAGCTTGGCGGCGGTCGCGA
>JANNNN010000437.1:0-2796 GCA_031398555.1 Planctomycetia bacterium
GCAAAACGGGCGCACACAACTGGCCGCGGCCTCGGAGCATGAAATTGATGGTTTCTGTCGTTACTGATTGGGCGGCGCAAATATAGTCACCCTCATTTTCTCGATCTTCGGCATCTACGACGATTACAACTTTTCCCAACCGAACCGCATCAACCGCTGCTTGGACCGAACTGAATTGCTTTGTCATTTTTGCTTAGTCATTTTCAGGTAAGCCGTTTTATTTTGCGTGGCAACGCCGTAAACTGAAGTCTGCCAGGGATTTGGGCATGTAAGTCCAAAAAACTTCGGCCCGAATTCAACCATCGGCGGTATTATAGAGCATTGGGCGAGTTTGGCTTAGTGCGGTTTCAAGTCGTAATTACGCAACGGTCTCTGGCTTTTGGATGAGCATATCGGTGGCCAAGCCGGTTTCCCTCGAGATTAAAGTATCGCGAGTGAAAAAAGGTCGTTTTTCATTGAAGTTTGGGCTGGGTTTGACTTCGAGGCAACTGCATGACCCTGATTATTATTACCGGAGTACTCGGCATTCTGACCACCCCCTTGTATGCAAGTCACTGGAAAAAAAGAAGTGTAATCCGAGTTTGTAAATTTTTTTGAAACGTAAGTTGAGTCTTATCAATGGTCGATCGAATCCTGATTTCCTTTCTCGCCCTTCATGGGATTTGCATATTTTTGCCGACTGTCACACGAGGCGAAGATCCGGCGGCAGATCGGACTGCCTTGACGCGACCTTACCGTAGCGTCCGCGATGCCGTGTACCGTCGAGTTGATGGTGAGAGGGTGACTGCTGATGTTTTTCGACCTGCGAACGACGAGAATTGTCCAGCGGTTTTATTGATCCATGGTGGAGCCTGGAGCAGTGGGGACAAGTGGCACGTGCACGACCATGCCCGCGAACTCGCACAGGAAGGCTATGTCGCTATATCAATCAACTATCGACTTGCCCCGCTGCATAAAATCACCGAGCAGATCGACGACTGTCGCGCGGCTCTCGACTGGATAGACAAGGGAGCAGACAAGTATCACATCGATACCAAACGCATTGCTGTCTGGGGATACTCCGCCGGCGCTCATCTGGCATGCATGTTGGCGACCCAGCCAGACTCCAATTCACCCGACATCAAGGCTGTGATCGCCGGCGGAGCACCTTGCGACTTCCAAAACATCCCCGAAGACAGCCGCGTCTTGTCTCTCGTCATGGGAGGTTCACGAAAGGAGCTGCCTCAACTTTATCATGACGTCTCGCCACTCAATTTTGCAAGTGCCAAATGTCCGCCAACGATGTTCTTTCATGGCTCGACGGATTTAATCGTCCCGCCCGCCACCAGTCGCCGGATGTACGAAGCGCTCAAGAGCTGTGGCGTCGAAACAGAATATGTTACCATCGAGGACAAAGGTCACTTGACCACTTTCCTTGATAGCACTGCGCGACGCAAAGCGATTGAGTTCTTGAACAAACATCTATCACCGGACCATTGATGCTGCCCATCGAAGAATATATCGAGCAAGCGTATTTCTTCCGCGTGCTCAATGAACGCATCGGTCAAAATCTGCCGCTTCAAGAATTGCTCGAACAGACAAAACACGAAGTCCTGGCGTCGACCAAGCTGCCTATGGCGATCGATCTACTGCTCGCTGAACTCAAACACCACGGGCAGATGGGTGGCGGCATGGCGCTGCTGAAACACTACTTCGTCCCCTTCCAAACATTTTTAGTCGCCGAAGCCGAGTCCGACAAAGGGCGTTTCGACTACCGAACCGGACTGCGCATTCTTCAAGCCGAAGCGGATTATCGCAGCAAGTCATGCTCACCTCAGGGGCTGTTTTTCTTCCAATTCGAAGCCCTCTGTCGCAATCGATTGAATTACGATCGCGGTCTAAAGGCAATGTCGGAAGATCCGGTCTATGGTCCGCAGTGGCGAGAATGGATACTGATTGTCCGCCGTCAGTTGGGCATCATCGACACCGCTGACTTGATCTACGTCCGCAGTCAACTGTATCTCGATCGCCGAATTGCGCAGGGGCAACTCGAAGTCGAAGCCCCAGTGCTCTTTGGACTCGCTGAGGGTAAGATCGCGCAGGCCAATCGCCGCAAAGATCCTTTGTTCCTCTTCGCCGCCATGCAGCGCCATCTCGGCTATCCGGCCGTCCCGAAGCTGGAAGCCTTCGATCCGCTGCCAACCCTGGTGCCACAATTGCTGCGGCGAATGGAGCGGCTCGAATCGCGTATTAAATTGTTCGAAGAAGAACAACGCGGTGGAATCGACATCACAAAATTTTATAAAGGTGGCAGGGTACCTCCTCCAGCCGACGATTTGCTTGAGTGACCATTTTTAGAATAACCAAGTCACGGGATGTGGTGACAAAAGAGATGCACAGATGGAAAAAGCGGTTCGGTTTCTAGGAGTCGATATCGGCAACAGCGGCCTGCGTATCGCTGAACTCAATATTGCTCAATCTGCAGTTGACAGGACGTTACGTATCACCTGGAGCCATGGGAATATTGACACGCGGGCACGTTCAGCTGAAGTACGCTTCGCTCCCGATTCGCCAGAATGGCTGGCAGTTGTTGAAAAATTCGTGGCCGACGAGACTGCTTCGTCGGAAAGTGCTCGATGCGTTTGGCTCGTTAGCAGTGTTCGCCGCGATGCGCTCAGTTTGCTGGAAAAATATGTTCGCCAGCGCATCGCGACTAATGCGACGAATGACAGGTGGCGAGTCATCACGCGTCATGACATCGAACTGCAGTTAGACGTGCTCGAACCAGATCGAGTAGGTGTCGACCGCTTGTTAGCT
>JANNNN010000444.1:0-2866 GCA_031398555.1 Planctomycetia bacterium
GTTTCTTCACATCCTCAGCCGACTGCATGAGGGTTTCTTCGCGCCGATCGAGGGCAGACTCTTTCTTGCGGACTGCATCGCGCAGTTTGGCGACTTCCGATTCCATCATCTGCTTCTGCTGAAGGGCTTTTTCTTTAGCCTCCAGTTCGGCAGAGCGGATAACGTTACTCGCATCTGCCTTGGCCTGATCCAGCATGGCTTGAGATTGAGTTTTGATGTCGCGCTTGCGCAACATGTCGAAAAACTTGATGGCGGCTCCGCCAATTCCCAAACCGACAATCGCGGTGATCATAAGAGCGGTCGAGCCATACTCGCCCGCCGCCAGAAGACCGCTTTCTAGAAATTGATACGTGTCCAATCGAAGCCTCACTTTGTTTGCATAGAACGCACAACAGGAGGTTGAACACTACTACTTTCCCGCACTGGAAAGCTGCAAAAAACTGAGCCACCACTGCGAGGACCATCAATCAACTTTAGCCGCAATAGCCGCAAGTGCGGATCTGCAAGCGGCGATCTGACTCGTACGAATCTCGCGCCGTAATCCTCCGGTGATGGCGTACGCCGACCGAGGTTCGACCAATGAGCAAAGCACAACATTCTGAAAAAGGGCCGGTCTTTGCAACTGTACGCGCAGCGACATCATTTTGCAGTGACGGCGTAGCCAAAACAGTTTGCAATTCAATGCGACGCAACAGTTCTAGAGCGTACGACCGTTTGGTCGGCAGCTTTGAACGCAGATACCTAGCGACACGCAACACAAATTGGCTGTGAAGCGATCGACCGGTACGAGCATCCAGCGTCGATGAGTTCGTCGAACGCGAGATGGTGTTGCCTAGCGTCCATGCTAGCAGCACGAGCAGAATAGTTAGCCCGAGCAACATAGGAAAGTGAGGTGCGAAAAGACGTGAATGGTGATTAGGAGCAGAGTTCAAACATCCTGGCTTGTTCGATAATGGTAACAGCAAACGGTACGGAGGGCTGACCGCCCCGAAGAAATTACAAAGGAAAATCACTCGGGCAACTCAGCGGCGAACTCAAATGCTGCATTTTAATCAACGAATCATCCAGTGTCCTAGCGGCGCGGCGGCAAAGCAAACTTTGCAATCCGCCCATTCAGACGGCGATAATGTACCACACGAGTTGCGGGCCGCAACAGATGCCTCAGCCGATTTTGCTCTGTCCCGCCACTCTCTGACCCTGCGTCGACCAGGCGTCGTCCGGGCGTGGCATCACCGTTTCGACAAACTGGGACAACTGAATTGTAGTTCAATGAAATCGCGAGCCTCCCCTCAGTTGTGTATAATGAGCCTGGCTAGTGCTTTGTCCAGATTAGATTTTGGGGTTGGTTCGTGGGTTTGACTTTAGCATTGGCTTGGTCCTATCAGCCGGAAGGCGTTAGCCTCCGGTTAGGTCTTCAACCGGAGGCTAACGCCTTCCGGCTGATAAGTCACCTGCGAATTAACGATCACAATCCCCTACCTCAATAATTACGGCTAAACAGGCCTCCCGCTCAATCTTTCCTGGACGACCATGTTTCTGGTAAGAAAAATCCTTTCGCAAAGCTGGCTTTCGTTTGCCGTTTTGTGCGCATATTCCAGCACGATTTCGCGTGCCGACGAGTTGCAATACAACCGCGATGTACGACCGATTTTGGCCGAAAAGTGCTTTGCATGTCACGGTTTTGACAAAACCAAGCGCCAGGGTGACTTGCGGCTCGATACTCGTGACGGTGCCTTGGCAGACGCCGACTCCGGGATGCCTGCTATACAGCCTGGAAATGCTGCCGAAAGCGAGCTAATTCGGCGTGTTCTTTCCGCTGATGAAGGCGAAATGATGCCGCCTCACGAATCTGGAAAGCAACTGTCGGACGAGCAAAAGAAGATTTTGCAGAATTGGGTCGATCAAGGAGCCAAATACGAACCGCACTGGGCCTTTGTTCCGCCTAAGAAAATTCAGTTGCCCGGAAACCAGCCCAGACATCCGATCGATGCATTCGTGCACGACCGACTGCAGCGCGAAAGCTTGTCTGCCTCCCGATCCGCTGGCGCGATTACCCAAATTCGTCGTTTGAGTCTCGATCTAGTCGGACTTCCGCCCACGATAGCGGAGGTCGACGAGTTTGTTGCCGCCTCGCAAGCGAATCCAGAGAAGGCTTATGCAGACTTGGTTGAACGCTTACTTCGCAGTCCCAGTTACGGTGAACGCTGGGGGCGTTGGTGGCTGGATCAAGCCCGATACGCAGACAGCAACGGCTACTCCGTCGACGCGCCACGGCAAATATGGAAATACCGCGATTGGGTAATCGACGCGCTGAATCGCGATTTGCCCTTTGACCAATTCACTATCGAACAACTGGCTGGAGATCTACTTTCCGCTGCGACCACTGAGCAACGCATTGCAACTGGGTTCCATCGAAACACGCAAATCAATCAAGAGGGAGGTATCGATCCAGAACAATTCCGCATCGATAGCGTCTTTGATCGCGTGGCCACGACAGGCACAGTATGGCTCGGATTGACGATCGGATGTTGCCAGTGTCACGATCATAAGTTCGACCCGATAGAGCAAAAGGAATATTATCAGTTCTTTGCGTTCTTCAACAATCAGGAAGAGCCTAGTCTGACGGTCTACGATTCAAATCTAAATGCGCCTGAACTGCAGGCTGAGACGAAAAAGCTCGACGCCGAACAACGAAAGATTGTGCAAGCTGCCGACGCGGAACTTCAGGCCTGGGAGACTCAACTGACCGCCGACGCGAAAGAGCAACTTAAAAAGCCGATTCGCAAGATCTTAGAAATCGAGCGATCGAAGCGCAATGACGAACAAACTAACAGCCTTTTCGCAGCTGGACCTGCGGTAACCAACA
>JANNNN010000466.1:0-4836 GCA_031398555.1 Planctomycetia bacterium
TGGAACAATTAAGCAGGTCCGTGTAGGAGCATGCAACTTGATCGACCTCCAAGGTCTAATTAGAACACTTGTTGCGAAAAGAAACAATGAAAAAGAAAAATCAGAAATCAATGAGTCGCCACTACCGGCAAGCTGCTGGCCCAGTGGTACGACCTACCACAGAAAAAGATGTCGCTGAACTACTCAGCGGTGGTGCGCCAAGTGAAGCTTCGAAAGAACTCCGTTGGAACGCCGGAAAAGCAAATGTTGCTCATAGCAACAATATTAACTGGATCGCGGCGGCGTGGCTGTTGATGATTCATGTAGGAGCCATCGCGGCTCCGTGGACCTTCTCATGGTCTGCGTTGGCGCTCGTCGTGGTGCTGCATTGGTTGTGCGGCGGCATTGGAATTTGCTTGGGATACCATCGATTGCTGACACACGGTGGGTTTGGTTGCCCGCGTTGGGTTAAACAAGGAATCTCCATGATTGGTTGCTTGGCTGGTGAAGGACCGCCTTTGCAGTGGGTCGCTAATCATCGACTTCATCATGCTCGAAGCGATCAAGACGGTGATCCTCATTCTCCTCGCGATGGCGCGTGGTGGAGTCACGCGTTTTGGCTGGCCTATCGTGTCGGTGGACGCAATCCAACAGAGTTCTATAAGAAATGGGCTCCTGATCTTCAACGCGACCGCTTTATGCGTGGCCTCGAATATGGATTCCTCCCATTGAATGTGGCTTTATCGGCACTGATCATGGGTGCAGGCTACCTAGTTGGCGGTTGGTCGCTCTCCGTATCTTGGTTGGTTTGGGCGGTCTGCGTTCGAATGGTTTTTGTGCTTCACTCGACTTGGTTAGTGAATTCAGCCAGTCACATTTGGGGCTATCGCAACTACGAGACGCGAGACGACAGCCGTAACAATTGGTGGGTTGCATTGCTAACCTATGGTGAAGGCTGGCACAACAATCACCACGCCCATCCACGTATGGCGATGCATGGACACAAGTGGTGGGAGATCGATGTGACATACCAAACAATTCGCTTGATGAAATTCTTGGGAATGGCTTGGGATGTAGTCGATTATCGCACCCGTAGCGAGAAAGCTGCTTAGCACTACCGTGGCTGATTTCGTTAGAAACCGGTACGACAGCGCTTGATTACGCAAAACAACTTGAACCCGATGTGCGCGAATCACATCGGGTTCGTTTTTGGTTTAGTTCCTGGCAGGAGTGCTTCGATGGCGGATACAATTTTTGGGAAAATTATTCGCAAAGAGATCCCAGCGAAAATCGTTTATGAAGATGAGCTGTGTTTGGCATTTCACGATGTATCGCCACAAGCCCCAGTGCATGTTCTAGTTATTCCGAAGCAGCCGATCGAATCACTAGAGAAATTGCAAGCCAGCCATGCAGCACTGCTAGGGCACCTTTGGATCGTAATTGCTCAAGTCGCCGCAGAGCTCAAATTGGCGGATTCAGGCTACCGCGTCGTCGTGAATTGCGGTCGCGATGGCGGGCAATCGGTGGAACATCTTCATTTTCATATCCTGGGTGGCCGCACTTTGAAGTGGCCACCAGGCTAAGAATTCTAATTTTTGCGAGCGTATCGCGAGTCGGTATTTCGTCGAAAACAAACGGTCTGTACTATCCCCAAGGCTCATCGCGTCGCGGGATGAGCGCTGAGCTGGTACAAACGATTACCCGCGTTAAAAATCGCTTGCCAGTAATAGAAATCAAACCTGCCTTACCCGAATCGGTTGCTGATGATTCTAAACTTCGTCAAACTTCATTGCCTACGATTTAACCTCTTGCCAATCGGAATCCTTGCATCCAGTTTTGCAGTCGGTGGGTTGACAAATTCACTGGCTCAAGATGGCAATGGGGTGAAGATCGAGTTAAAGCTGACTCCCTCAACGCAAGAAGGAAATGCCCAACCTTCGAAGGACGATTTCAAGACTGGCAACCCGCCCCTAACAACTGAGATTAAAGATGATCAGCCTCTTAAGCCCGATGGGAAGGAAGGTCATAATCCGTTTGTGCTAAGTGCTTTCCAACTAGTTTCCGACAAAGGTTTGCCGCGAGACGACACTTCGAAGACCCAAACAAGTACGCAGACAGGTATTGGCCTTACGCTGGAGCAACCGCCGAGCCCAATCAAAGAAACGAAGAAAACAGATGGTGCGGCGCCCGCGAAGGTGGACTCGTCAAACGCAAAAACCATGCGCAAACTCGACGATGGTTTGGAAAAGTCCAAGTCGAACAAGCCGCTAAAAATCGAAAATCACAGAGCCGACTCGAAAGACGACAACGAAGACGCCGAGTGTCCTGGCGGAACCGATGGCTCAAAACCGTCTGAGGCCCTGCCCGATGACATTCCACTTAAGCAGGATGATCATCCCTATGACGCTCCGGCAGCCGAATCTTCAGCCAAGCCAGATCGACCGGTTGGTCGTACTCCCTTGCAACTTAGCAATGAACAAATGCGTTTACGAACGGAAATCAATCAACTTCTTCGCTATTTTATGCAACATCCAGAGTCGACTACACGTCGCAGCCCTTGGGCCGTCATGCATGCGATCCTGCCCTTTGGCGTGGAAGCGGAATTATCTGCGGGCAACCGACGCGTCAACGCTATCGGGTGGATGGGCTACAATGGACTATGCAAGACACAACGCATTTTCCAACCTACCAAAAGCGGCTTTCGGACCAACTTGGGACCGGGAGTTCAAGGCCACGAAGGTCAATTCTTGGCGATCCTTGCGCAATCGAAAGTCGCTTCCAACTATCCGATCAAAATTGGCGAACGCGCTTACACCGTCAATGACCTTGTCCGGCTTGAAATGGCAACTTGCCGGGAGAAATCCGAGCTGACATTTAAACTGCTTGGTCTATCCTACTATCTTGAGCCCAACCAACGGTGGCGAGACAACCAAGGTGGTAATTGGTCGCTGGAAAAATTGGTCGCCGAAGAGCTCGAACAGCCGATAGTTGGCGCCGCGTGTGGCGGTACTCATCGATTGATGGGACTTACTTTCTCCCTGTTACAACGCAAGCAAGCGGGAATGCCGATCGACGGTCATTGGGAACGATCGGAGCAATTCTTAAACGAATTTGTGGCCTACGCGTTTTCGTTGCAAAATCCAGACGGAAGTTTTAGCACAGAGTGGTTTGAAGCACGCGCCAATGATCCGAATGTGGAACGTAAAATCCAGACCACCGGGCACGTTTTAGAGTGGCTGATCTACACATTGCCAGACGACCAACTGCAATCGCCTCCAATTCAAAATGCGATTGGGTACTTGCTGAATACGCTAGGTGCCGAGCCGGGGCGTGATTGGCCCATCGGCCCACGCGGCCACTCCCTCAGAGCTCTGGCCCTGTACAACCAACGTGTTTTCGGGGCGCAACCTGGAAAATTGAAGCATTACATTGCTAACTTGAACACTGAATCCAAGCAGCGGTAATTGTCCTAGACGGGTAGGTTGGATAACATAGACGCTTTGGCTCTTTTGCGATTTCGCCAGTGCGTCGAGCTTTGCTGGGCAATCTAGAGTCGACATTCTGGTAGCGGCTTGAGTGCATCTCTAGGGCTGGCGAGAACTCCATTCTGACGAATGTGGGAACCGTCAAAGTTGTGGGTTCGACCGCTGCCACTAACTGATCGATGCAGAAAATGGTTGCGCAACGGCACACAAAACAATTCACCTTGATGCTGGCGTCGGCGGGTGCTCTAGTCCGCGACACGAGCGCCGATGCGCTATTGGTTCTATTGGATGGAGCAACTGACTGGCAAAAACTACGCCAAGCAGTCCCTGACAGCGTCAAGAAGATCATCGTCGCGGCTGATCTCGAAGAGGATCTTGTCGGCGCAGCCCAAGAAGGACTTATCGCTCTTACACTGCACAAAGAGAAATCGCCGCTGCTAGAACGTTTGCAACACGCTTTGCTCGAAGCGGTCGCTGACGGCGTCCTCAACAGTAACTGCGATGTCATCGCTGTTTATAGCGGCTTTGAATTCCAGAAGATCGACTCGATTAGCCTCATTCGTTTGGACGATCGGATGCGGCGGTTGACGTCGCGCGATCTACAGTTGCTCGAAAGCAGCGTTCCTTTGAAGAGCCTCAAGACAGTTATCGACTTGGCCACGCAGATCGGACGCGAAGGACGCGAAGGCAAAAAAGTCGGGACGTTGTTTGTCGTCGGTGACACTCGGCGGGTATTGAGCCACTGCAAAGACAGCGGCTTCGATCCACTGCGCGGTTATAGTCGTAAAATGCGAAACTTGTTTGACCCAAAAGTTCGCGAAGATATCAAAGAAATTGCCCAGATGGACGGTGCCTTTGTGGTCTCTCCCGAAGGCGTGGTCGAAAAGAGCCGCCAGATTCTCGAAGTGGCCCACGCAGATTTGACCCTTTCAAAAGGGCTTGGTTCGCGGCACTGGGCAGCAGCTGCAATTTCGCAGTTGACCAAAGCCGTTGGTATCGTTGTAAGCCAATCTTCGGGAACTGTTCGACTGTTTCAAAACGGTGACTTGGTTCTGCGCATTGAACCGATGGATCATGCCGTCAAGTGGCAAGAATTCAACTATGATCCACCGCCACCTGACGCCGAAAACTAGTTGGTTTCGTGATAAACCGCTGCGTGTGAGCGACTATTATTTCGCATCCGGTTTCTGGCGAATCCAGCTACCTAACTGAATTCTTCGAGATACAGTTGCCTTAGCAGTCTGCCTCCAACCGCCCCGCAGTCCGGACATCGTCCGCGCCCATTCTGCACCGATTGCGTCAATCTAGGAATCGCAGCCTAGATGCAAAGGATTGGAAAGACGACTCAAACGCTCCAGCGTTTCCACCTAAC
>JANNNN010000472.1:0-2359 GCA_031398555.1 Planctomycetia bacterium
AGAGAGTCCATTCCGTACCTCAAGTTCAAACATCGGGTACGTTAGCCGCTAAACTATGAATTTGTTGCAGACGTCCGCAAAGTCTGCTTCATTTACCACCGTGGTTTCACCCCAGCTTAGGCTGCCAGTGATTATTGAGGTAGCGGAAGCCGTCAAGTGCTTGTTGATTTTAGAGTAACCCGCAGCGTTAGCGAAGGATCAGCCGCCCCTCGCTGACGCTTCGGGTTACTATCGGAACCGGATTTTTCGTGACAGTGGAAAAATCAACAAGCCCTTTAACGCATTCCGCTACCCCCAAATCTAATCTTGATGCTCCACCAGTGCGTATGAAACGAGTCGGCAGGATTCTCAGCGAAAGCTTAAGCTACTAGTGACCAGTAAATTTTAGCATGGCCTGATTGAAAACGTCGGGACTCTCAAGTGGCGAAAGATGTGCCGTATTGGGAACAACGAGGAAGCTAGCGTTAGGGATTCTGCTTGACCAAGCCTGACCTTCAGCAGCGGGCGCGATCGTGTCTGATTGGCCTGATATCACCAGAGTTGGCAGTTGAATTGTGGGCAATTGATCCGTGAACTCACGCCGCTGGGCCATTGCATTCTGAGCAGCGGCAATCGTTGCAGGTGCTACATTTTGCATCATCGACTTCACCAAGGCAGGAAGTTCGGGCTTCGATGCAATCGATTGTTCCGAAAGTAGTTTTCCATACATGGGTTCAACTGCCGCCCAAGTTCCTTCTGCAAGCGCCTTTTCGCCCATCGCGACTCGACCAGCTTTCGCGGATTCGTTATCAGCCGTTGGTTTGGTATTGGAGAGAATGAGGCCTCGCAATTGGTTTGGAAATTGCCGCCAATACTCCAGAGCAACATATCCACCCATCGATAGACCTGCCAACCAAATCGCTTGGCCGCCTGCCAAATGTTGACGCAGAAAATCAACATCCTGCGCTAGTTCGGCGAGCGAAAATTGTGGCTCGCCGAGTGTGGAGGACCCGAACCCTCGCATTTGAACAGCAACGACATGCAAGCGATCCGACAAGCCTTCGAGTTGGTATTGCCACATGCGATGGTCCAGCGGAAAACCGTGTAGCAAGAACAGTGATTGCCCTTCACCGGCCGCTTGGACGGACAGTGAATTGCCGCGTGGTCCAAGAATTTGAATCGAATTGCTCACGAAAAGTCTCCAATAAACAAACGCACAATCCATTGAAACAAGGTAAGAGTCGGTAAAACGACCAGAGCAACTTCATTGCCTTGAGTCCACAGAATTGCAAAACGACTCGATCGACCCAGGGCAAATCGCAACATTGCGGCTGGCACCTGGGCTGCGACAAACAAAAAGATTGCAATGCCGGCAGGATTGAGCGAGAGGCCCTCGACTATGCGGCCGTGGGCAAGGTGAATGAACGACCTGGTCAAACCACAACCAGGACAATCGATCCCAAACCTCGCGTGCAACATGCACGTTTCAGGCATGGGGACGCTTAGACCTGGAAGATAAATTCGTCGAGCGGATCCGACCGTCATTATGGCAGCTAAGGTTAGCACCGTTAGACTGCCACCTAGCCAGAGCCATGCTGCGATCCATGAATATCCCCGCGGCTGTAAATCTACCCGGGGTATTGCTAGCGGCGAGGAATCAGAGGGCGGCTGGTCGCTCACGGATTAATTCGTCGCATTTCGCGACATCTCATCGCGAAGGCGGGCGGCGAGTTCATATTGTTCTAGTTCCACCGCTTCGGCCAACTGCTCTCGAAGACTTTTTTGAATGGAGAATTCTGAACGCAGCGAATCGCGCATGTGCGTCAATCGCTGTACTAATTCATCGGACTCAAAATCATCTTCCCAACCCATATCCTCGAAGTTCTCCTCGATCAATTCCAAGCCCTCGTCGATCGCTTTGAGTGCTCCTTGGGGCGATTGATCTTCAATTGCACCCAAAGCAGCAGCCTGGCTGCGGTGGAAAATAACGAACGCGCGATGTTGCTCGTGTTGCAGCGTCCAATCCTCACAAGGTGAATGTTCTTGGCAAAAATCCATAAGCGCGAGCGTATGGTTCGCATCATTGACCGCTTTGTCAAAACGTTGCAACCTCAACCAAGCCACTCGGCGGTGGTAGAACTGGACAAATTCGCGATCAATTTCCAAGCACGTTTCTTCGGACAGTTCAAATTCTGGCGACTTAGTTTCCTCGTGAAGTAGCTGGTCAAGAAGTGTCGGAAAACCCTCTGGACGAGTTCCGTCCGGGCGGCCAGTCGTCTCGAGCTGCAAAATTCCTAGATCGACACGCATCTGAATCACATCTCGCCCGTCCGCTCCTTTGAGCAACCGAACGCAGTTGGATTCTGGGTCAAATTGCCAT
>JANNNN010000482.1:0-2070 GCA_031398555.1 Planctomycetia bacterium
CGGAACAATAACATGGATGGGCAGGATGTACAGGATCTAATTTCTCATCTTGTTTATCCTGTGTATCCATGTTCAAAACTCCATCAAATTCGAGAACGGAGACGGCTGACTTATGTGCAATACGCAGGCATTCGCAGAAGCTGCCCGAACAATTGACCGGTTTTTCGGAGCGCGGGCGTCCTCGCCCAATGTCACTCACTTTGTAGCGGAACCGGCGCGTGCCGGCCGGTGAATGCCTTGATTTGATTGAAAAAACGGGCGGCTCGCGCCGACACCGCGACAAAACAAACACAAAGTGATTGACATTGGGTGGGGACGCCATCGTAATGAGCACGCCTCTATTTATCCCCATTTAAAAATTGAGAAGCAAATGCAGTTCTTCATCGAGCTCTGGCTACCGATTTTAGTCGCAAGTGTTGTTTTGTTTTTTGCCAGCGCGTTTGCGTGGATGGTGTTGCCTCACCATAACAAGTTCGATTGGTCAAAGTTCCCAGACGAAGATAAATTCATGGATGCGGTGAAACAGTTAGACCTCGCGCAAGGCCGTTACATCTTCCCGCATACTGGCAGTCATCAGGAAGCTCACAAGCCGAGATTGGACGGGACAAATGGTCCCATCCTACGGAACTTAGATTAAGCTGCTGCGCGACTTTGACGCTTTACGAATTCTCGATAGTCGTTCCAAGTGTCGATACCCTTGGGCGCATGTTCGATGACGCCGAGGACAATTTCACAGCCTGCTTGAAGGAATCGCAGTTGCTCGAGCTTCTCAAGTTGTTCGAGTGGACTGGATGGCAAATCGGCGAGCTTTAAAAGAAACTGGCGACGGTAAGCATAGATTCCGATGTGCTGTAGGAATGCTGGCGGATTGCTACTGAGCAGCGACTCATCCCAACTGCGCGCATGCGGAATTGGACTACGACTAAAATAGAGTGCTCGTCCGTTGTGATCGCGGACGACCTTTACGCAAGCTGGATCTTCAAGCCTTAAGCGGTCACGAATCGGTGCAGCAAGCGTTGCAACGTCTGCGTTGGGATTGGATTCAAGCAAGCGGGTAACTTCATCGATCGCCTCGGCAGTGATCTCGGGTTCATCGCCTTGCACGTTGATGAACAAGTCAACTTCGGGCATTTGCTGGGCGACTGCGGCAACACGGTCGGTTCCGCTTTGGAGACTCGCGTCTGTCAAGACACTGCGACCGCCAAAGCTTTTGACAGTCTTTTCTAGTTTTTCGCAGTCGACGGCGATCACGATACCGTCTGGACGTTTAGCTCGCGACGCTGACTCAAATGTATGTTGAAGTACGGTTTTACCCGTCTCACGCAACAGAAGCTTTTCCGGCAGACGAGTCGATGCCAGCCTGGCTGGAATGATGATTTGGCTGTGGCAATGCGTTCGAGTGAGTATTGTCGGCAGGCCGACTGACGTGAAAGTGCTTGTTGAAGTCGTAGTCATTATGAAATCCATTGGCGGGGTTCGGTCAGTCAGCGTTTAAATTCTTTTAGCAAACGGTGTTTCGCCAGCCCAGATCATTTTGGCTTAGTCTGGGTTGAGTTTGGCGAGGTTTGGCCAAGACATTGCTCGAGTTGCAAGGCTAAGTTGTGCGGCCGACGACATGTCGCCTCTCCATTTTCCGGTTCTGCGGACAGAACGTCCCCCCTTCAAAGAATGTCGGCAGCTTTTCGGTTGAGATTTTGTGCTAGTTTGGGTAGGCTAAAGTATTGCCCTGCTTATTTTCCGCTTTTCGCAACTTATCTAAAATGTCCGGTGCCAGAGGGATTTAGCCGCTCAAAATCCGACTCGGTAAATGGTGAGTCAAAGGCTTGCTAGAGCCGATTCGAGCTTCGACCGGGAGTACGCTAGCACCTTTCAAATGTTAGTATTCGGTATACAGATGCTTACCAGACGCCGACGAGCGCGACCGGCTTAGAAGCCAAAGGAAAACACGATTTCGCAAGTAACTGATCAGCCGGAAGGCGTTAGAGAGCGTCCCGCTTAAAAACCTCGGGAAAACGCGATTTTTCAAGCGACTTACCAGCCGGAAGGCGTTAGCCTCCGGTTGGAGACGTA
>JANNNN010000488.1:0-4682 GCA_031398555.1 Planctomycetia bacterium
CAACCCAAAAATTTAATCTGGACAAAGCAGTAGCCTGGATAATCGGAGTGAGCAGAAATGCAGTGGATGAATCGCCAACGTCTAAAAAATGAACTGTGCACGGGCACGTTCTTAAATCTGGGATCGCCAGCATCCGTTGAAGTGGCAGCCTCGCTTGGCTTCGACTGGCTGTTAATGGATTTGGAACATGGCAACGCTTCCCTCGCCGACTTACGTAATATGCTGATGGCATGTCGCGGCGCAAGCTCGGCTCCGATAGTTCGATTGAGAAGCGTCGAGGCGGATGACGTAAAGTTCGTGATGGACAGCGGCGCAGCGGGCGTAATGTTTCCGTTTGTCAACTCCGCTGAGGAAGCTCGTCGCGCCGTGGAAAGCATGAAGTATCCGCCCATGGGAAAACGGGGAGTGGCTGGGATTATCCGGGCGACCAACTACGGCACAAACTGGAAAAATTACTTTGACGAAGCAAACGCAAACAGCCTGGTGGTTGTGCAGATCGAAACACCTGAGGCCGTAGCGCGTGCGGATGAGATCGCGGCAGTGGAGGGAGTCGATGTGTTGTTCGTCGGACCGCTCGACCTTTCTGTCAACCTGGGGTGTCCAAACGATTTTACAACCGAGCCCTTCATCGCTGCCCTGAAGCACGTGGTCGCTGTTTGCGAAGCGGCCGGCAAACCGGCTGGCATCCTATCGCGTCCACAATTAGTGCAGCAGCACAAGGAATTGGGCTTTCGCTTCCTCGCTCTCGGTTCTGATACAGGTTCGATTGCAACCGGTTTGCAGCACAGTTTAGACGCAATGCGAAGTTCAATTTAAATCTAAGCTCATTTTCGCTAAAATGGCTTCGTGCGGGAATAAAACGACCTTGTTTGTCATCTATTAGCTTGAAAGTACGCGGATTGTCTGAGGACCTTGTGAAAGATGATGCTGGGGAAGGTCATCCTATGGTGAGAGCGGACGCCCCAATTGCGAATAATGCAAACTTGTGGACGGCGGAGCAGCGTCGGACGAGAACGAACCAATTGCTGGCCACCAACTTTGAAGTGGTCTTTAAATATGCGTATCGATTAACCGGTTGCCGCTCGTCGGCTGAAGATATTACTCAAGAAGTGTTTCTGAGAGCCTTTAAGTCGATCGAACAACTTCGTGATCCGGCGGCCGAACGCGGCTGGTTGCTGGCAATTACCCGAAACGAATTCGCTCGATGGTGTCGTTTGGCGGTGACTCAACGATCAAAGTCCATGGACGAAGAATTGGCCGATCGAGGCGCGGGGGGAGAAAGCGATTTAGAGAGACGAGATTGGGTTCAGTCCGCAATGGAACAGTTGCCACCGGAGTTCCGATCGGTCGTACTTATGTTCTACTTTGAACAGCTGAGTTACACCGAAATTGCCGAGTCGCTTGAGATTCCCATTGGGACAGTAATGAGTCGCCTGAGTCGTGCGAAGAGCCAACTTAAACGTTGCCTCGACGAAATCGCGTTGCCTCAGTAAAAAACAGTGAAGAAACCAGTGAAGCAACGACGGCGTGACGTGCTTCTCCAGAAGCACTAGTTAGCCCGCAGCGAAAGTGAACATTTACAAACTCGAGTGCAAATTGTGTCTGAGCCGATTCGCGTGAAAAATGTGTACGACGATACTGACCGTCACTTGATGGCTGCTTTAAACGCCGTGGAAGTCCCCGCTGATTTGCAGTCGCGGCTGGAACGCTCGTTGCAGATCGCATCTCGGGAGCATGAGCTCGCATCGCCGGCGGCGCAAAGTCCAGTGACCGAGCGAGCCCATTCAGTATTATGGAATCGTCGCAACGCGATTGCTGCCGTTTTAGCCGCGGGAGTCGGGGGACTTGCGCTCAGCGTGCGGCAGACTTACCAGCCGCTTACCCAAGCCCAACTTCTCACGTGCACGCAGAATCTTTTGGACCAGCTGCAGAAACCCAACTGGCAACCTCTAACCGATGCGGACACTGTAGCAATTAATCGTTCATTGCAGGAGGTAGGTTTTTTGCGGCAAGTTACCAACGTTGCGTTGATAGGTGTCAGTCAACTGGAACCGCCACGCAATATTCACCGCGCCACCGCCTACACTTTTGGTAATCAAATGGTGCTACTCGATTTGATCATCGAGCGCGGCGTGCAGGGTGTCCCGCATTACTTGACTGATCTCAGCTGGTCCCGCAGCGACATCGTTGCGTTTGCAATGTCCCGCGAAAACCGAACTCTTATCTTTGCAGGTCCGGAGAGCATTCGACCTCATATCTTGCCTGCTCAAACCACCTGATACAACAGCCGCATGCAGTGCATTGAGAAGGGTTTTCGTGGCACGCGTCTGCGACAAGGGTCGCGACGAATTTCGGTCATCAACTCCGAATTTGATCGGATTCTGTTGTGTTCTGGTTCGATGTCTTAAGCGATCGAACGCGCTACGATGCAAGCAGCTGACTCCGCTCCAAACTTAGTCAACTGATCACTTTTCTTCTGCATCGTAGGAAGTTCATGCCTGGTCGCAAACACCAGTTGCGCGAATGACCCACAGAGTGCGCGTTGTTCCATTCCTTCCGTGGAGAAAATCGATGCATAGACAGAACATATTGTTCTTGCTTGTGGTCGCCGCCCTAATGTCGGTGCCTTTTCAAGCTAAAGCTCAACAGAATTTTGAGCCCGAGAAAGATATACTTCCGCTAACGACTTCGACGTCAGCAGCCATGTACTTTCCGAAACCTCTAACCTACCCGCAACAGTTGGCTCGCTACGAAGCTGAGCAGCGAACGATGCGGATGGAGAGAAATCGTTGGATTGGATTCGACCCCGCTCGGCCCGTTACCAACTCCAGCTACACTTACAGCGGCCTATACAACTTCAACCCAGGAAACAGTTACTCGGTAGCCTACGGCTCGCGACACCGATTCTATGGCTGGTAGCCAGCCTCATGACTTTGCAACATTGAATGAAAATGAGATTCAGGCCAGTATCGCAAGATGCTGGCCTTCGTTTTTTCTAAGTGCCTCAAAAAGAACTTTACCAATCAAGCTAGAATTTTCATGTTCTGTGATTGTGCGAACCAGGCTTCCTGCCTTAACTTGAACGTCCATGAGGCTCCTTTTTTTGAACTGCTTGTGTGAGAACTTACCGTTTCATTGAGCAAGCCTCTGTTTGTATAGCTCAGTTTCTCCAAAATTCAGGCGCCTATCGCGGATCGCACCCCTTCGGCATATACACCATGAACACCATGACCATTCGAACCATTTTGCTATTCGTCCTTTTTCAGCTAGCAACTGCTGCGGCGCAGGATAAACCAATCAAGGAACCGTCGGTCGCCAAACTTGATCCAGCTATGGACGTCAACAAAGCGGCCATGGCGAATCTTGAATGGCACGACGTCACACAATGGGGCGTCGAAGGGCGGATCCTGCCCGATCAAGAAAGTAGACAATGGTTCGATCGCTTGCCTAGTTCCGCGGAAGGAAAGGTGACTTCCAGCGTGTGGAGTCTTAGTCGCGATAGTGCTGGCATGATGGTCCGATTCAAGACCGATGCGACGTCGATCTCTGTCCATTATAAGCTGAAGAAAGGAGCACTCGGCATGCCTCACATGCCCGCGACGGGCGTCAGCGGAGTGGACCTCTATGCTCGCGACCTTGACAACAAATGGAAGTGGGTCCAAGTCACCAAGCCGGCAACGCAAGAAGTGCAAGCCGAGATCATCAAGGGACTCGCTGTGGGTTTTCGCGAATACGCCGCGTACTTGCCCCTCTATAACGGCGTTGAATTCCTGAGCATTGGCGTTGCGAAGGGGAGCAAATTCGCAGGGATGCCGCCACGTGAAAAACCCATTGTGTTCTATGGTACGAGCATCACCCATGGCGCCTGTGCGAGCCGACCAGGAATGGTCCACACCGCGATCTTAGGTCGACGCTTGGATATCCCCGTCGTCAATCTCGGATTTTCAGGCAACGGGCGGATGGATAAAGAAGTTGGTGACTATCTGGTACAGATCGATGCGTCGGCGCTGGTGATCGATTGCTTGCCGAATATGGGACCTGCCGATGTGAGCGCGAAGTGCGTGCCGCTTATTAAACAGATTCGCGCTACAAAGCCCTTGATTCCTATTGTTCTGGTTGAGGATCGACGATTTACAAACGACTGGATTCTTCCTGACAAGCAAAAGTTTCATAGTGAAAATCACGCCGCACTCAAAGCCGCTTATGACCAGTTGATCAGCGAGGGTGTACAGCGCCTGCACTATATTCCCGGTGACAAACTTTATGGGGACGATTCCGAAGGGGCGACAGATGCTTCCCACGCCAATGATCTTGGCTTCATGCGCCAAGCCGATGTGTTTGAGCCGGTGCTTCGGGCTGCATTGGATATTAAGTAGCTTAGGCTTCCAGCCTGAGACGAGCGGCAAAAGGCGACTGCTATTTTAGGTCAACTTACTTCTCCCACATCCTCTCGATAGTCGTAAAACCCCTTCCCCGTTTTGACACCAAGATTCCCTTGCCGCAGCGGCCCTTGCAATACTTCAATTAAACGATCAAGGCTGACATTGTCTTCGTCTGACCAACGGGCGTTGCTTAAGACTTGCTCGATAACGTCCAGTCCGATGCGGTCCATCATGCCGAAGGGGCCGAGTGGCATGTTGGTGACCGCTTTCCAAGATCGATCAATCTCAGCCGGATCTGTA
>JANNNN010000523.1:0-9916 GCA_031398555.1 Planctomycetia bacterium
CTTCGTCTGGAGCGCGCAAACACTTGTGTCCAGTGATGGTACAACTGACAAAATTGTGGCTTTTCCAGCAAGATCCTTGTTTGAAAGGGTCTTCAATCCACCGGCATCGAAGAAGTGGAGCGTAAACGATGGCGCCGCAGCCCCAACCGCAACCTCGTTGCCGAGCAAAGTCATTGGATTGCCTTTGAACGTAATGATACCTTTTCGAGCCATATTCAGTGTTCCTGTAAGATTGCAGAAAGCCCGCCGCTGTCGGAGAGCCGACAAGTATTTTCCCGGGCATCAATGTACGCCCAGCTTGCCATGGGTTGAATAACACTGATCGTAGGCGAATCCGGCATTTCATCCAAGACCCTACACAACAACCAATAGAGGGGTCGATGAGGCACGCAGAACTGCGTGCAAGGGCTGATTAAGTAGACAAAATAGCGTTCGGCGAAGCCTAAACCGGGCAACTTGCTTGGGTCGTCATCCAATCAACCTGCAAATCATTGACAATTCGCTCCACCCCTTCGAGGTTTCGCAAAGCTTCCTGAGCCATTTGCTTTTGATAGTATGAGCGAACGCGACCCTGGAGAATCACCGTCCCCCCCTCTTCGCTGCAAAAAACCTGGTGACCAGTTAAATGTGGGTTTCCCTTGATTGCAGAGTCTAAGCGATGAACCAAGGCGTTAACATCGAGTTGCGGGAATGGACTGGATGAGGCAGAAGCCACGGACTGCTCCTAAATATCTTGCGGCAGGATCGATTGCGGAAGAACCACGACACTTTAGGTATCGGCTCTAATGAATGCTAGAATTCAGAATCTGAGCCGGATCTAGAAATGTTCTTGGGTTTTTCGTTTCAAGCCACCTTTCGCACCGATTGCGCTAAATAGAAGGGTTCTCGCATCCGAGACAACGACAACATATTCCCGAAGTCAACTCGCCAGCTCAACTCGGTTTTTTAGTTTCACCCAGTTCCACTTGTCGCTAGCGTTCCCTCCTCAACTGGATCTTCGGTGTCGCCTTCCAAGGCCAATCTAGTCAATCGTTGCCCAATCGCAGGATGGAGCCAAGTTGCCTGATTGTCGGCCGTTGAATTTCGATGGAGTTTTATGAGAGTTTGCGAAAGCGTCGCCGCGGCGATGGCTGTATTACCCTGCGACCACAAACACGCTGACGCCGCAAGCTGACAGGCGGTCCGGTCAGCGTCCAACTCACACCGTCGACTCCAGAAACTGATTCCGAACAACATCACGCCAGCAGCCAATGCCATTCCGCAAACTTGACCTGAAATTTGAAGATAACGGGCCGACGGCGAGTAACTTGACGCGGATGAGAATATCGCGACAGTGACTAAACCAATCGCACACGCAGCAACCACCGGTATTAATCGCCACAAGAAATGCTGCCGCTTGAGGTGAGCCAACTCATGCATGACGACCATATCGACCTCCTCGACGCTCAATTGCTCCACGAGCGCGTCGCCCAGCCACAGTTGCCGACATCCAGGCAACCATCCGACCACTGCGGCACCCGCCCATCGCCCTTCACTTGCCACCCACATCGGCTTAACCCAGACACCTGTTGCTTTACTATAGGTTCGAATGCGATCCCGAAGCAGCCCTGCGTTGAGCTTCCGGACACCCATCCAACAACTTAGCCACTGCGGCATAAAGATGGCGACGGCTCCCAGCCCAAAAAAACTGGCCGCCAGCGATTGAACCGACTCTGGCCAATCGACTTGCAGTAACTTCAACGCATCGCTCGCCGAAGCAATCAACAGTACCGGCAGCAAGCAGGCCATCACACTCGATGTCCCACCCAACCGAATGCGAGTCCCCAGTATCTTGCTTAACTGCACCTTACTCGGACTTATTGGGACATGGGGCTCGATGCCACTTGCCCCTAATACTTGTATCAAATGAGCTCGACGTTCGATGCCTTCGTACTTCGATGTGACCACCAATTGCATCCGCTCTGTGCTACGGGATTTCGAGTTCTCGATATAGAGTTCCATTTGCGAAGTCGTCAGTTCCAACATGATTAAGGCAACGAGACTCGGCGCGAACCATAAGATAAGTGACGCACTCTGCAGTATCCCGAGTTCGTCGAGTTGCTTGATCCAAGGGCCCCAATTGGACAATATCAAACTAAACGGCAAGCACATAAGCCAAGAGGTTTCGAGAGACTGACGAATGGATTGCCATCGATCAAACGCGTGATCCTGCGAGCCATGCTGCCAATCCTCAACAAATGCTCCGAATTTCCTTAGATTCAAGACACAACGCACTTTAGCAATCACCCCGAAGGTAATTGAAACCGCGGCGATGCCTAACACGGCTTGCGTCGATGCGATGTGAGACTCCGATTGCCAACAGATCTCCCGACACAGCAGCGTGACAAGTATGACCAGAAACAATCGAAGTGTGAGCATGAATGAGTCTGTGCTTGTGTCAAAACGGCTTTTCGAGTTGCTTGCCAAAAGTGGCTCCAGCGTCTTAGCCTAATCGCCGACCAACAACAATTCGTGACTTGCCCGCATACTTGCCGGAACACAGACAGCGGCTCGATCCCATTAGTCCACCTGTATCGATTGCTACAGCGAAATGCTCATTTTCCGCGGCGGTAACCCATGTACGCCCAACTGTGCAGCGGCAAGGCGATTAACGCCGTCGCAACTGTGTAGGCGATCACCAACCCGCTGGTGGAGTACATTCTTCCGAAAATCCAAACGGATGCGGCACTGATCAGCAACCCCACAACCGCCTGCACCCAAAAGGGATTCGCGCGCCGCGACATCACATAAAAACTCTGCAAGGCAAGCAAATGATTGGCCACCAGTCCAACACTCAGTACCGCAAGTTGCCAAGGGTAAAGAAATCGCAGCTCCCACCCGCGCCCTAACAGAGGCATCGCTGCAATCAACCCGAACAACGTTCCCAATGCAAGACACAACATGGCCGTCGAAACGAGGGCAGTTTGTCGCCACATCGTTCCAGCGGCCTCCCGCTCGCCAGCCCCATGCTGGGCTGACACCAATGAGAACTTCGTTTGCACCCAGGCTAGTGCCAACATTTGGATGGCTGTAGTCATAGTCAACGTCGCACCCAGTCGACCTGCATCTGCGGCCGACTCCAGCGAAGTACCGCCGAGGACTACCGCCACAAACAATTGGCTCGACAAGTAATGTGCCACACTGATCAGCGCCACTCGCCATTGCATGGGCACGACATCTCGCCCCCAAGAAAAACCATCGGTGGGTGGCGGAAGCTGTCGAAAACGATCTAGAAATTCCGCGTGTCGAAAGAATACCAAGTAACTCGCCCAAAACGTCTGAACGCACGTCGCCATGACGATGGTCCATAACTTCAATCCCATCAGCAGCGATACCCAAACGACAATGCTTCCCGTAACAATCTGAACCATCCGAAAGCGATAAATGGATTCGCGAAAACCGGCTCCTTCTAAGATTGCCAGTGCAGGTGCAAGCGTAATCGACATTGCCGCGATGGGTATCACCGCCGTCAACGGCATCCACCACTTCAACTGAGTACTGACCGGTGAGAGGGTAAACCAACCAAAACACCAACCCGACAACATGTAGAGCAGACTAGCTATCAGAAACCATTGCCTAGAACTTCTGATTAACAATCCCAATCTCTGTGCCGCCAACTGATTCATCAAAACGTCAGGCGATTCACGTTTTGAAATCCGAGCTGTCTCAATCCCCGCTTGGCTGATCAGTACATTCAACAAACCCAATTCGAAAATCGACTGGATCCCAATGATGCTTACCAACCCGTAGTAAACACCTTGCTCAGCAACGGAGAAGACACCTATCACTAACGCGAGAGTTACCGGTCCGGAAACTGCCTGCCAACACTTTGCGGCCAGTGCAAACATCAATGGCCGATCCAATTGCAAACCTTGACCGATCTTCATCAATCTTGAATTTTTTGATTGTGCGGGACGTTCCATCAAGTGGCTTTGCTCTCGGGTTAGTTGCAGCCAATTCGCTGGGTCGTACAAATGTGCCGCACAAATGCAATCTGATCTTCTATCGTAATCGCCGGCCATCGACGATCCTGGGAGGCATACTTCGGGAGTAGCAAATCGACGATCAAGTTTCGAACGCCTTCGTCCGCCAATTGGACGCCGGTATCGCGTAAGCCGGCGAGTCTCACTTGTTGCAATTTTCGCAGTTGATCACCGATTACTTCAGCTGATCGCACCGCATCCAAGCACCCGGACAAGGCCCAGTCTGAGAGAAGCTTGGGTTCGAAAATCACTTCAAAAAACGAGCTCAACGATCGCGAAAGTGGTCTCAATCCACGCCACTGATTCATCGACACAGTGCCATCAATTTTCGTCGAACCAGGCTCGGTGCTGAAATCCAGGACCGCGTCGCCACTGTTCACCTCGATTAACCGCACACGCCGATCCGACCGACGACTCAACACAACTGACACAACAACGTCATGGATACGTACAGAAATATAAACGCAACCGTTGTTTGGTTCGTAACGCACTTCGTCGACCCATTCCACATTGCAACCCGGACACAACCGACGCAACAGACTCCAACAATGCGGCCACATGTCGTCGACAATATTCGTGTAGATATCTCCGTGCTTTATGTCACCGTAACGACTCTCCAACCACGGATCCAACCAAGTTATCTCGATCGTGCGAATGCGCCGGCCAAGGACCAGTGCCGCAAAATCTTCAACGAAGCTCGCAAAGTACATTTCAAGATTGACACCCAGCGGACACCGCGCAGCGGATGCTATTTGATGCAACCTAACCGCTTCATCAAAGTCTAATGTGAACGGCTTCTCACAAAAGGTCGGTATGCCGTGTTCAAGCAACTCAAAAACTTGCCGGCCATGCGTCGCTGGCGTCGTAGCAACCACGGCGGCATCAATTGCAGTGGTGCCTAGATCAACATGCGACTGTACCGAGACGCGTTCGATCGTTTTTTCAATTAACCAGCGATTCGCCTGGTCGTAGCCATTCTTTGTCACCCAAACTATTTCGGCATTTTCGTCGAGTAACGATTGAATCACCGGCACTAGGACTCGCGACCAACGTCCGCCGCCGTACAAGGCGACGCGACGTAGCGGAACCCTTACCTGCTGATACTCGCTAGACATCCAATACTCTCACTTCGGGCATGGGCACATAGAATGTCGATTTCGAACCGCGTGCCCGCAGTTGTTCCGCGATCGGGCGCGCAAAATGCCATGCCAACAGCAAGACGTTCGCCGGTTGCTCGTCGATCAATCGTTGATTGTTTACAATCGGTATTCGTTTGCCCGGCAGGAATTTCCCCAGCTTCAGCGACGTGGGTTGTTCGGCGATGTAAGGCATGAGATCTGGCCCAATGCCTGCGAAGTTCAGCAAAGTACTGGAGCGCCCAGGACACGAATTCCCGATCAACGTTTGCCCCTCGCGATGACACTTCAAAGCCAACTCGAGCAACTCATTCTTCAATTGAAACGATCTTTGACGAAAGCGTTCGTAGTACGCCGGATCCGTAAAATTCTTTGCCTCGTCAGCCAAAATCTTGTCGACACTGTCGCGTCGAGCGACGTTTTTTCCCTTGGCCGCATAAACGCGGATGTTCCCACCGTATCGGCTGACCTTTTCCGCATGCACCACTTTGAAATCGTAGTAGTCAAATAGCACAACTAGAGACTTAAGTGAATAGGTTCGGACATGTTCATGGTAGATCGTATCGAACTGCAATCGTTCCATGATCGGTTGCAGGTAATGGTTTTCCAGAATGAAATAACCTTCGCTGGCCACCAATGTTTCAAGCCCCTCCATAACGTCACCCAACGAAGCCATGTGCGCGAACACGTTGGTAGCGGTCACCACCCTCGCATGGCCATGTGCCTCGACAATTTGCCGAGCGACGGCGACGTCAAACGGAGCTTGGACTGTATCGATTCCTGCTTCCCTCGCATACTTCGCAATCCCAGTTGGCTCTACACCCGCGACCCGAACCGAGCGTTTTCGGAAACTTGATAACAGAGTACCGTCGTTGCTTCCCACGTCGACAACTAGGTCTTTGGGCTGCAACTTCAATTCTTCGACAATGGAACTTGCCATTGCGTCTTGATACTCGGTCAACTCACGCGTCACGCCGGTTCGATAGGGATACTCCTGGTGATAGACGACTTCACCCGGCACCACGTATCCCATTTGTGACAGGGTGCACTCGGGGCACCACAATTGACTAAGCGGATAGGTCGTCTCAGGTTGATGCAGTTCTTCTGCCGAAAGCAAGGTATCGCACAGCGGCTGAAACCCCAGATCGATGACCATCCGCAAATCTTGGTTACCACAAATTTGGCAACAACTTACAGGACCGCTAGGTATATTGTGGTTTGGTCTCATGTTTTTATAAATTCTGCCTATATTGTCCGCTCAAAATCTTCAGTCTGCCGCAAAGTTACCTGATTTGCGTCGCACTCACCATGCACCCCGGCTGCCGCAGCAAGGTTTCTTTCACCGTTTTCGCAAAATCTCAGCGACTCGACCAGTTCAAAAGTCGCCGGCATATCTGGAATTGCTCGACAATCCTGCGGATTGGATTGGGCGGACCGATCTGGCGTGTTCTTTCGCAATCCCCAAGCACTTATAATACAATCGGATCAGCCGAGTAGGCGGGATAGGAATCGGACGTCAACGACTCGCCGCTGCAAGTGTTCCATATGCGACCAAACGAACCACAAATGATGAAGAGCCCTTTTCCAGGCGTTGACCCTTACCTCGAACAACATTGGGGCGATATTCATACTAGCCTCATGGTTTACATTCGAGACCAACTCACGGATCAATTGCCAAGCGACTTGCAAGCCCGTGTTGAAGAAAGTGTGTCTGTCGATCTCGATGAATCACCACGTTGGATATATCCCGATGTCACTGTCGTAGAACTTCCCGACGCATCGTCGTCGTTAGTCGCCGTGGCCGATGCCGTCATCACCGAGCCCACCATTATTCCATTACCGAGTGAAAAACCAACCCAGCGGCATATCGAAATTGTGGATTTGAACAGCGGGAATCGCGTGGTCACCGCCATCGAACTGCTTAGCCCAGCCAACAAGCAAGAGGAGGCTGGCCGCAGCCAGTATCGACGCAAGCAGCGCGAGTACATCGAAGCTGGCGTCAATCTAGTTGAAATCGACTTCATCCGCACAGGATCATTTATTGTCGCTGCTCCAGAAGGCAGAATCCCTTGGGACATGCGCACGCCCTATATCATTTGTATCCGCCGAGCCTACCGGCCCGAGCATGCGGAAATCATCGCGGTTGCGCTCGAGCAGCCTGTACCGAACTTTCGAATTCCGCTTCGTCACACGGATGCAGATGCTGTCCTGCGGTTGCAGCCGCTTCTCGACAATTGCTATCGCCGCGGTCGATACGCTTCGATCAACTACAGCCAACCCTCGCGACCCAAGCTCGACGATAAATCAGCCGCCTGGGCATTGGAATTAATACGCGCGAGAAAACCGTAACGTCTCCGTTCGATAACAAGAAAAGAAACGGAAAGCGACTGGATCATGACTCGGAACTTCGCACTGACTTTCGTCGTGCGCTTCGTATGGTCTGCCCTATTTTTGGCGGATACCAAAGCTGCTAATCTCCCGAAGCGGCCGGACAAATGGTTTAGCAGCGACGAGGGGCGCAGGACCATGGATTGCATTCTCTCCTGGCAATCCGATCACGGTGATTGGCCCAAGAACAAGGATACCACCGCCAAACCGTACGAAGGCGACCGTTAAAGCCCACGCTACTTTTGCTGAGCAAATGGCGACACTGATGCGCTGCACAAGGTCATCCAGAATTACTCTCAAAATCTTCAATCTGCCGCAAAGTTACGTGACTTGCGTTGCGCTCATCATGGACCTCGCGATACCATTGCACCGTTTCAGCAACCGTTTTCGCAAAATTCCAGCGACTCGACCAGTTCAACAGGCGTTTGGCTTTGCTGGTATCGAGACTCAGCAACTTGGCTTCGTGCAGCGCATTCGGATCGCTTTGATCAATCCACTTGGCTGGACATGCTTTCAATGGCCACTGCGAAATGATGGCTTCAACCAATTGCTTCACGCTCTGATGTGACTGTTCGTTCGGCCCAAAATTGAATGGACTGCAAAGTTCATCAAGTCGGTTCTCAGAATCTGCTGCCGCTAACTGAGCCGCCAACCACAGATAACCCGAAAGCGGCTCGAGCACATGTTGCCATGGTCGACAGGCATTGGGATTGCGAACGGCAATGTCTTTTGCAGTCTCCAAGGAACGAACACAATCAGGCACAATTCGATCTTCGGCCCAATCGCCACCTCCAATTACATTTCCGGCGCGTACGCTTGCTAAACGTACACGGTGATCTTTAAAGTATGCTTGGCGATAGCTTTTTACCGCCAACTCGCACATCGCTTTGCTCGAACTGTATGGGTCAACACCACCCAGCCGATCGTCCTCGGAATAACCAGTCGCTCGTTCTTGATTCTCGTAGCATTTGTCACTCGTCACCATAATCGCTACGCAGGGCAAGGGACTATTGCGAAGCGCTTCGAGCACCTGAATGGTTCCCATCGCATTAACTTCGAATGTTTCGACCGGCTGGGCATACGAAGGACGCACCAACGATTGAGCCGCGAGATGAAACACAAACTCCGGCTTAAAATCAGCTAACTCTTTCGCCAACCTTCGGCCATCGCGAATGTCGGCTCGAACGTCGCGAATTTTATCCTTGAGCGAAAGGTAGCAATAAAGCGAAGGTGAAGTCGGCACGGAAATGGAATAACCGCATACTTCTGCACCTAGTTTCAACAACCACTGCGTCAGCCACGCTCCTTTGAAACCGGTGTGCCCCGTTACCAACACTCGCCGCCCGCGAAATGCATTTTCAAACATGCATCACCAACTCTTCCATGGAGCTTGTTCGTTGTCCCATAATTGATTTAAATACAAGAACTCCCGATAAGTATCCATCGCGAAAAAGAAACCGTCATGACGGTAGGCGACCAACTGTTCCGCCGCAACCAAACGCTCCAGCGGTCCAGTTTCAAAGACACTTTCGTCGCCCTCAAGAAAATCAACCACTCGCCGATCAAGTACAAAAAAACCTGCACTCGCCCAATTTAAACTCTGAGGTTTTTCCGCGAATTGAGTCACCACGCCATTGTCGGCCACATCTAACATTCCAAACCGCGATGTGGGGCGGACCACTGTAACAGTCGCCAGCTTGCCGTGTTGCTTGTGAAAGTCGACCAACTTCCGCAGATCTACATCCGCGACTCCGTCTCCATACGTCAACATGAATACGTCATCGTCCTTGAGGTACTGTGCCGCACGACGCACCCGCCCGCCGGTCATCGTTGCCAGTCCAGTTTCGGCAAGCGTTACGCTAAACGACTCGGCCGTTTGACCGTGCAGTTCAAACGATGGCTTCGAACCCAGCGTCAACGTAAAGTCATGATTCATCGCTTCGTAGCTGAGAAAGTACTCTTTGATCATCGATCCTCGGTACCCCAAGCATAGGATAAAATCCGAAAAACCGTACTGGGCATAAATCTTCATGATGTGCCACAAAATCGGGCGGCCGCCGATCTCCACGAGCGGTTTCGGACGGAACTCGGTTTCCTCGCGCATACGCGTACCTTGTCCGCCACACAAAATCATCGTCTTCACAGCTAAACCTTTTCTTAAACCTTCGCTCGCTACCTGGCCTTCTTTTGAATCAGAACGAAAACTATAACAGATTGGCGGACCAGTAGGATGGTACCATTTGTCCCGTCCATACTCGGCCGAGCGGCACATAGTGAGCATTCCGCCAGTCCTCGACTATCGTTACCGCGTCAAATCAATACCCTCCTCAGCTTTGGGAATCGAACGCATGCAATTTCCGCCGCATCTAC
>JANNNN010000528.1:0-5314 GCA_031398555.1 Planctomycetia bacterium
CTCACTGCGATCATCCATGAAGACACTACGCGCCACGTTTGTGTGGGCTACAAAGACATCACGCTCGATGAATTCTGGGTCCGCGGGCACATGCCCAACATGCCACTGATGCCGGGCGTTATGATGTTAGAAGCGGCTGCGCAAATGTGCAGTTACTTCTCGCAGAAATACGACTTGCTCGGGGCAGCAATGGTCGGGTTTGGTGGACTGGAAGAAGTGCGATTTCGCGATCCAGTGATTCCTGGCGACCGATTAGTATTAATGTGTGAGATGACTCGTTTACGTCGCGGTCGGATCGTGGTCACGAAATTTCAGGGTTTTGTCCGCAACTCCATGGTCGTAGAGGGTGTCCTGAAAGGGATTCCGATCCCAATCGAAGTGGTTAGTTCACAACTGGCTCGAGCGGCAGAGTACGAAGCGTCGATTGAAAGAGAATCTGCCAAGTAACGCAAGGATTGTAAAATGAGCACGCGGTTTGCAAAATTGTTTTCCGGTTTGACTGCCTGTGCGTTGGTTTGGAACTTCAGTTTTTCCAACTGCTTGGCTCATCCAGACCATCCAATTCAAGTTGTTTCGAGCGATTCGCTGCTGCATTACTTTGTGCAACCTGAGCACGCCTTGCCGCTAGTCGTTTTTGCGGTTGCCGTATGGTGGATTAGCCGAACGGTAAAGCCACTCTTACTGGCTCGAATACCGACGCAGAAAATCGTCCAAATCGAAGACCGTGGGTGAGGGCGGTAGGCTATGCCAATTTAAGTTAGTACCAAGCTTGGCGAGTTCATTGGTTTCGATCTCATCAGGCGCGGCTAACATGCCGAGTGTCCACGCAAGATAGCCGACCAACCGCTGTGGGCTAATTCCTAACTCGCGAAGGTAGCTCAACCGAGTGTCGCCATGTCGTTTCGCTAGACGACGACCGTCTCGCCCTACGATCAGTGGGACATGGTAGTATTTGGGTGTAGGCCAGTCGAAGTGCCGCAAGATTGCAAGTTGACGATAAGTAGATGGAATAAGGTCACTGCCTCGCACAACTTCAGTTACCCCCATATCGAAATCATCCACAACCACGGCCAATTGATACGCGGGTGTGCTATCGCTTTTGCCAATAACGAAGTCTCCCAATTGCCGCTCAGGATTGGAAGCTTGTCGCCCTAGCACTTCGTCCATCCACGTGACTTGCCCCGATTCGAACCGCCATCGCCATGCGTATTCGGAGTTATTTTCTACGGCTGGTCGCCTTCGACAAGTGCCAGGATAGATTGCACCTTCCATCGGAACAAGTTCGGAAGGAGTTTTCTCATGGGGAGCACTCGCGGCCTCGGCCACTTCGCGTCGTGTGCATGTGCAAGGATAGATCACTTTCGAATCCATTAACTGTTGAAGCACTTCACTGTATCGTGCCGTTCGTTCCGATTGAACATAGCTCCCATGTGGCCCACCAACGTCCGGCCCCCAATCCCAGTCAAGTCCCAACCAACGTAAGTCGTCAAGAGTCTGTTGGCGCGACCACGGCTTAACACGAGGCGAATCGATATCTTCAATTCGCATCAGCAACTTCCCGCCTTGTCGACGAACAGACAACCAAGCCAGCAAGAATGATCGCGCATTGCCAAGATGCAAGGCACCAGTGGGAGAGGGCGCCAGGCGTCCGATCACATTTGACATTTTTAAGCCACGCAACCCATTGTCAGCGGAAACTGTGAAAACAAATTTGCAGTTAGAATTAGAGCATCTTGAGAGCTCCAATGAACTCCGCTACTAAAGAATATGCAGCAGAACAAGCGTTGGAAGAAGCGCTTCCGAAGTGCGCAGAGCGAGCCGACATGGTCGCGCTTGTCGACTCGCTCTGCGTATTAAGAGATTAGTCCAAATGGCGAGCTAGTGATGCGGCTCGAATATTCTGCAATGTCGTTTTCGCGCCAATAGCTTGTGATATGCATTTTGGTAGCGAATATGCCGATTTTAGGGCCGATTTTTGATTAGCTGGTTTGGTTGCAGACCGGACCAACTCGAAATTACGTATTCACGAGGCTACGGATAGGGGCACCGGTCAGCGCACGCAGGCAGTTCTGTGAGCCTTTAATGCGCATGTCCAGAAGCCCCTCTTCGCTGTAAAACGCAGCATGCGGCGTAAGTATCAACCGATCATGCGCGGGATGTTTTGGATCGCGCCATGCCTTGAGCAAAGGATGGTCCGCATGAGGCGGTTCTTGCTCAAGCACATCGATTGCCGCACCCGCTAAAATCCCGCTTTCCAAGCCTTTCAGTACAGCCAGCGGATCGACGACTCCGCCCCGAGCGGTATTAACCAGGATCGATTCTCGCGGCATGAGTTCAATCGAACTTGGATTGATGATGTACTTCGTTTCGGGAGTCAACGGGCAGTGACAGGAAACGACATTCGATTGACTCAGTAATTCTTCAATGGTTTCCGCTCGACGAACCCCTAGCGATTTGTCGCGGCCGTCCGTTACGTGCGGATCGTAGAACACCACATCGAACCCCAGCGCCTTGGCGCGCAATACCGTCGCAGTTCCAATCCGCCCCACGCCAATGACTCCAAACACGCGTCCGCGAATTCGACGCAATGGCGCAGCTAACGTGTAGGTCCACGTATCCGTCCCACGCTGACATAACTGGTTGTACAAATGAGTCCCACGGGCGAGCGACAACACCAAGCCAATCGCCGTATCCGCGACATCCTCAGTTCCATAATCAGGAACATTAGCGACGGGAATTCCTCTTTCTCTCGCAAACGCATAGTCAACATTGTCGTAGCCTGCACCGCAACGAACGATCAGCTTGCATCGTTCCAGTGTTTCGATCGTCGCGCGGCTTATGGATAAAAAGTGATACATCATGATCGCGTCCGCTTGACGCAATTGGTCTTTAAAATCGGCTTCGGAATTGGCACCCAGCGCTACTATTTCAGCAACTTCGCCTAGGATCTTATGCTCAACATCGAGGGGTTCAGTTATGAAGTCGGTAATAAAGACTTTAAATGGTTTAGTCATCGGTAGGCTCGGAATGAAAGAAAGAATGATGGTGGTGGCAAATGGACGTCGAGTAACGCTCGAATTTCAAGGATTGTCAGGTCGTCGTCGATTATTTTCATTTTGCTTGGCGAACCGCCCACAGTAGAATTGGAAGTTTTGCAGTGGATTGTACAAGAGTTAGTTGGACAAGTTCAGTGACGTAGACGAGTTGCGTCCGAGTAAACCTCGGCAGAGCCTCGGTCTCCCGTTGGACATTGCTAGTGCATTCGATCTAGTATTTTTGTTTTCGTATTCATCGGACGGGACAATGGTCCCATCCTACGTCGTTCGCCCACCCGCGTTTCGAATCTTAGATAAAACGACTAGTATCTAGGCTGCTTCAGTAAAGTTTGCATTTGACGTTGTTAAGGAACCCACTATGATCGGCTTCGCCCCTGCGTTAACGCTCGCAGTGCTCGCAATGCACTGCGGCGTACTCGATAGTTACGCCAATCCAGCCGACGCAATCGTGGCGAATTTTGAAGAGGGCACGTACGACAATTCACAGCTTGATAAACGGCCCTGGAAAATCGAAGGAACTGCCTTCGGAAGCAAACCTGCTTTAGGGGCCTTGAAAGGGCAGATGGCAGTAGCTGGCTTTGATGGGAAAGGGCTGGTGAATAGCTTCCAAGACGGAGATCGCTCGGTAGGTTCATTGACGTCGCCGGACTTCAAAATGACACGCGACTATATCTCGTTTCTTATCGGCGGGGGAAAACTTCTTGAAGTGGGCGCGGAACTTATTATTGATGGCCGAACAGTTCGCACCGCAACGGGACACGATTCTGAAACTCTCAGATGGCACTCGTGGGATGTTCGCGAGTATCGTGGTAAGACTGCCAGCCTGCGAATCTTTGACCAAGCGACAGGCGGATGGGGGCATATTTTGCTGGACGAAGTATTGCTGACCGATAATCCGCGTCGGAATCCGTTCACCGGTCGGCTTTCAGAGTATCGGCGCTCAGAACAGTACTACCAGGAGCCACATCGACCGGGCTTTCACTTCACTCCTGAAATAAATTGGATGAACGATCCGAATGGACTAGTTTACTTTGATGGCGAATACCACTTGTTCTACCAGCACAATCCGTACGGCAATGAATGGGGACACATGAGCTGGGGACACGCGGTCAGTACGGACTTGTTGCATTGGAAGCACCTGCCAATCGCACTGCATGATGAGTACGACGTGATGGCTTTTTCAGGTAGTGCTGTTGTCGATGCAAAAAACACCAGTGGGTATGGTACCGCTGGAAAGGTACCGCTGGTTGCAATCTACACAGGACACGGGTTTGGAAAGCAGACACAGGATCTCGCTTTTAGCACTGACCGTGGCCGTACATGGACAAAGTACTCTGGTAACCCAGTGCTCGATATTGGCGAAGCCGATTTTCGCGACCCGAAAGTATTTTGGCATAAGCCTTCATCGAAGTGGGTGATGGTTGTTTCCATGGCTACTCAGAAGCGAGTTCGATTTTATGGATCGAGCGATTTGAAGGGCTGGAAGCTGCTTAGCGAATTTGGTCCAGCTGGAGTAAAGAACAAGCCGAACTGGGAATGCCCTGATCTGTTCGAGCTGCCGATCATTGGCGAACCCGGCAAGACACGCTGGATTATGGAAACGGATATGGGCAGCGGCTCGATCGCCGGTGGTTCAGGCGGCGAATATTTCACGGGTGAGTTTGAAGGTGAGAAGTTTGTAGCTGATTCGCTAGATTCGCAGTGGGTGGATTTCGGCCGTGATTTCTATGCGCCTGTTTCCTGGTCCGACATACCCGCAAGTGACGGAAGACGCTTGTGGCTTGGTTGGATGAACAACTGGGAAACTTCACTGAATCCAACTTCGCCCTGGCGCAGTGCCATGTCGATCCCGCGCGAGTTGACTCTTCGCAGAATTGCTGGCAAATTGCGACTTTGTCAGACGCCAGTTCGTGAACTTTCTGCCGCGCGAGGCCAAGTGATTTCGCGTGAAAAGTTCACTTGCAATAACGTAACGCCCATCGAAGTACGCGATCAGCAGTTGGATATCGAAGTGGAATTTGCTTCGGGTTCAGGCACGCAGTTCGGCGTTCGGGTGCTTAAGAGTGGTCAAGAACAAACCGACTGGCACCGCGAAATCGTGGACACGTGGGCCGCCGACGGTGTTCGGATGGAGGACGAACGCGACGAATCCATGCCCCGGACCCTGGAGGGACTAACGATCGTGGTGACCGGAAGCCTGGAGGGCTTCAGCCGGGACGAGGCAAAGGAAGCCATCCTGGTACGCGGCGGCAAGGCCG
>JANNNN010000828.1:0-12508 GCA_031398555.1 Planctomycetia bacterium
GAGCCGGACTTCAGCGGTGATTGATTTCGAAGCGCTCACCCAATGAATCGTACCTTTGACTTTGCGCTGCGTTCCATCACCGCTGCCGCTACGAGTGGCGGGATCGTAGGTGCAGCGCAGTTCCGTGATTGCGCCCGAGAGCGGATCCTTAACCACCGCTTCGCATTTGATGATGAAGCCATACCGCAACCGAACTTCGCCGCCAGGTTTCAATCGGAAGAATTTCTTCGGTGCATCTTCTTGAAAGTCATCTTGCTCGATGTAAAGTTCGCGAGTGAAAGGAATCTGACGACTGCCCGCGGTGGGATCCTCAGGGTTGTTGACCGCCTCCATCAGCTCGACTTGATTTTCGGGGTAGTTTGTCAGTACGATCTTAAGTGGCTTCAGCACTGCCATCACACGCGGCGCGATCGCATTCAAATGCTCGCGTATGCAATTCTCCAAAACGGTAACATCGATCGTGCTGTAGAACCGCGCAACGCCAATCTTGTCGCAGAACATCCGCAAGCTCTCAGGGGTAAACCCGCGACGGCGCAGACCACTGATCGTAGGCATACGTGGATCGTTCCATCCCGAGACGTGCTGCTCTTGTACTAACTGTAGCAACTTGCGCTTGCTCATCACGGTGTAGCTCAAGTTCAAACGCGCGAACTCCATCTGTCTCGGATGATAGATTCCAAGCGACTTGCAATACCAGTCGTAGAGCGGTCGATGGTTTTCGAACTCGAGTGTGCAGATTGAATGCGTGATCTTTTCCAGCGAATCGCTCTGCCCATGAGCCCAATCGTACATCGGATAGATGCACCACTTGTCGCCAGTTCGATGATGATTAGCTCTCAGGATGCGGTACATCACTGGATCTCGCAAGTTGATGTTCGGCGAGGCCATATCTATTTTGGCCCGCAGCGTTCTTGCACCATCTGGAAATTTCCCATCGCGCATGGCTTCGAACAGTTCAAAATTCTCGGCGACCGCACGATCTCGGAAAGGACTGTTCTTACCCGGCGCAGTCAACGATCCGCGGGATTCCCGCGTCTGGTCGCTCGTCAAATCACAAACGTAAGCATGACCGGATTTGATGAGTTGAATTGCCCAGTCGTAGAGTTGATCAAAGTAGTCGGACGCGTAGTAAATGGCGTCCCATTCAAAACCTAACCAGCGAACGTCTTCTTGAATCGAATCGACATACTCCTGCTCTTCTTTGCTTGGGTTCGTATCATCGAAACGCAGGTTGCATTTGCCGTTGTACTTCTGAGCCAACCCAAAATTGAGGCAGATACTTTTGGCGTGACCGATATGCAGGTAGCCATTCGGTTCGGGGGGAAATCGGGTCTGCACGCACATGCCTGCCAGTTTCGGCAGCAGCAGGTCCTTGTCGATCTCTTGTTCGATGAAGTTTGCATGTTTGGGGGCATCGTCCATGGAATCCTCATGGGTCGGCTGATTGGCTGCGGAGTTCATCGTTCACGTTCCTTTTTCACTGCTGGATTCGAGCGGGCAAGTTCGTCGTCGTTGATTGGTTTGCCGCCGCTCGACCTAAATTATCGCCGCCTTCGTGTTTGCTGCTAGATGGCAGGCGGCCGGTTCACATTTCCACTCTTTGCCCCGCCCTGCCCTGCCCTGCCCTGCCCTGCCCTGCCCTGCCCTGCCCTGCTCTGCTCTCCTCACCTCTGGCCTGCCCTGCTCTGCCCTGCTCTCCTCACCTTTGGCCTCCCCGGCCCCTCCAACTTTCTTCTCTTCCTGATAGGCCCTACCCGCCCTGCCCCGCTTCCCATTTAAAGGTTCGACATCAAAATAGGAAGTCGCAGTGACTTGAATTTTTTTAAATCGCTTAAAGGACTTATTATGGGACAATTCGGAACTATGATGGCGGACGCGGCGATGGTCAGCCAACGCTACGCCAAACGGTTAATTGCTGGAATCCCGGTCGATCGTTTTGCGAGGTTTGCCGCCCCGGGCAAACAAGTTATCGAATCCAACCACCCCGCCTTCGTCTTGGGGCATCTGAGTCTTTATCCAGTCAATGTCGTTCGGTTGCTCGGTTTGGATACGGCTTCCGTTCAGCCCTCGGAGCGTTTCACGAAGTTGTTTTCTAAGGACGCCAAGTGCCAGGACGATGCGCACGGGATTATTTATCCTTCGATGCAAGAAGTGTCCGAAGTCTTCTTCAGTACATACGAGCTCGCCCTAGCGGCTATGCGGGATGCTACCGATTCGCAACTCGCTGCTGAGAATCCAGTTGACACCCCGCTGAAACAAGTTTGCCCTACACTCGGATCTATGCTCGGATTTTATTTGACTGGACATGTGGCCATGCACCTCGGACAACTTAGCACTTGGCGAAGAATGGAAGGCATGCCACCTGCATGATATATTTTGGCCAGCGCACAGGATATTTCGGCCAGCGCACAGGCGGTGGCCTTAGCAACCTGGTTTCGGTTCGTCTTGGCCATAGCTGCTGTCGGCGAATTTGATGCCGGGCGTGTCTTCGCTGGTTTCTGCGTCATGCTCACTCGATTCGCGATGAGCTTCAGGCGCGTCGAGATCAGCGGCGATATCATCCACTACGAGCAAATCGCTGCCCTGCTTCTCAAGCGTATTGGGCATCTCAAAAATCGCTGCCATCGACCAATCTGAACTGGCAACAATATCCTCCGGCTCGGCCCATCGCGCCTGATCACCAAAGAGTGGTCGGGCGCACACCGGGCACTGCGGATCGTCGCCCCGCGGATAAGTTTTTGCTGAACTGGGATCAGGTTTCACCCAGCTGGCTTCACATTCATCGCACATGGCATAAAGGTGGCGATTGCCTTGATAGTCCTGACACGACCGAACGCGACAAAGTCCATCAACGCACACTGGGCACTCGCCGATATGAATCCACGGACTTGGAGGAATTGAACTCATGTTATAGTTTGCAACTCAATGTAATTTAGAACGGAAACGCTGTGATGACTTGATCGCCGTCGACCACCAACCGCAATCGCTTAGCGTCGGGATTGTTATCCCGTTTGCCATCGCGGCCGCCGACGTACCCGATGGGTTTCGTAAAAGGCACTTCGTACACCGTGCGGCCATCCTCATCGCGCTTGCGAACTCCCTTCGCACCCTGCTTGCCGCGCGTGTAAGCGTCATCGATCCAACGCAGGGCTTGAGCCATATCGCCGTCGAAAACTCCGTGCTTACCCGGTCGATCTGGTATGTCTTTCAAGTGTTTTTCGAGGTGCTTTAGTCGATGCCCCTCTTCGCTACCCCGAGTGTAACGCAACCCAGCCGGCGAGACGTAGACTTCGCGACCGGTGTCTTTCAGCAAACCGTACAGTAAATCGCCAGTGGCATCGGGTTTCGCCTGCTTGGGTTCTACAGATTTCGCGGTGTTATTTCCAGTCGTTTGCGATTTACCAGCCGACTGTTTTTCGACGGTCGGATTTTTCGTGGCCGTTTTTGATTCCGTCCGCTCGGTCAGCGCCGCGGCTAACGTAGTCTCAGACTCTCGGTTGGAAGGAGCGGTTTCGGGTTCGCTGTCGAAATCACTTTCGGGCGAACTTGATTGAACAGATTTCGGTGAGCCACTTCCATCGCTTTCGTTAGTCCCTTTTGAAGATGAAGCGACGTTTGGATTCGATTCAATTGACTTGTTCGCCGCCGGCTTCTCCATTCCCAACATGCCAGCCAAGCCAGGCAGCCCCCAGCCCAAACGACTGTTTGCAACCGGCTGCACCAAGGCGTAAGCGACCAGCGCGACGACAATGGCGACCGCCCATTTCTTAGGAAGCTGCTGAAGTGTTTGCTGAGGCGTTGCGTTGCGAGTCATGAGCAGGGGCTGTTATGAATGGAACCTATTCGAGCGAAACAACTTCTCCACGTGCGATCGTGCCGATGGCCGAATAAATCGTGCGATCGATCGACTGTGACACAAATTGTACGTGACCGTCGACAAAAACAAATAAGCACCCACCATGATGCAAGCTTGAAAAGCACAATTCGCGCTGGTCAATCAGGAGACTCGAATCGTTGATGGCGTTCATCGGCACACCGGTTGAACCGATCCCCTCCGAAAACTCTTGATAGAGCGGAGGGTTTACCGAAGCTAGCACCTGATTGTCGCTGCCAATGTACCAATGGTCCACGATCTGAAATACATGCCCAAACAGATCGGGGCCAGTGATTTTAGGGCGAAAAAGTGCCTCGCTTATGGCCACACAGTTTGAGGTTCCATCCAATACATTGGCCATGCGATTGGTGCTCGACGTGTACATCAAACCGTCTTGATTCGGATAGCCGATGTTCTCCGGCACAAATCCGGATTCGGCGTTTGCAGTCCCGCTACCGACGCCCAGATAGGAACTCGGCACACGGTTCGACAAGTCACTGAATCCGTCAATATGTTCCGGAGCGTCGCTGCTTGGGCAACGGAACGTCGCAATGTAAGTCTGGCAGGCTCGACCGTTCGGTGTGTTAGGAACTTCCCAAGGTTCACCGAACTGCAGAGTGTTGTACAAGTTCCCTTGCTCGATCTGCGGCAGCAAACATCCGCTCCACATCAAACGCACCGGCTGTACATAAGCTGGAGGAAATCGGCGATGCGAGTCATGGTAGCTATTCAATGCGATCCCAAGCTGATGAAAATTATTGGAGCACTGAAGGCGCCGCGCCGCTTCGCGGGCCGCTTGGACCGCTGGTAATAACAAACCAACCAGTATTCCGATGATGGCGATCACCACCAATAGTTCGACAAGCGTAAAACCAGTTATTCTTTTGCCATGCATGATTCGCCTGCGTCGGTTCCGATTCAAATGTATGGTCCTGCGTGGGGCGGATGCTGCCAGCGTCCGAGTCGTGGTGGAAGCTGCTAGCATCCGAGCCGACGCTGGCAGCGTCGGCCACAAAGGGCGTCGCCCACAACTAAACCACACCCAGTAAACGGGAATTCACACGAGGCATTATACTCCCAATTGTAAATGTCTGCCCAACTGCGTGCTGCAAGCTCCCCAGCACAGTTTTCTGTTTGGAAATTAAATATGCATCGTCAAAAAGCTCGTTTCTCAGTCTTGCAGTTGATGCTCGCGACAGTCGTTATCGCGGTTTTCAGCGTTGCTCTGTTCAACGACAACCAGTGGTGGCGAGCGACCCTTGGGACGATCACAATGGCCATGATTCTCAATTCACTTCTGGCGGCGATCTTTACCAAAGGCGAGCGATGGGCGTTCTCGCTCAGCTACTTCCTGGGCGCATTGTTTGTTATGTTCGGGGCCTACACTTATGTAGCGTCGTTGCCCTATCTACTGACAATGAAATCTCTTGAGTTCGTCAAGGCTTATGCTTCGAGCCCGCCTGATGATGAAAATTTCCTAATTGTTGCAGTCATCTTTTGGATACAAGTAACTTGTTACTCGTCAGGCATGGTAGGTCGAACCTGGTATCGGCGAACACTTGCCGATAAAGCGGATTCTGCCCGGAGAGCATGTGAGCCGACGGCGCTAGTAGCTGCGGGTGTCGAAGCGCAAGTCCATCCCAACACCAGTCCACATTAGTTGGACAAACGGACAATAAAAAAATACCAGCGAACCCACTAGTATTGATATCAATACTTTGCACGGTCGCACGAGCCCCGTAAACCGCAGCTAGTGGAGCGTCAAACTCAAATTTTAGGATTAGCCGAAGTGCGCTAGAGAGCGTCCCTTTTTGGGAGTACAACTGATTTGTTGATTTATGGTGACTTATCAGCCGGAAGGCGTTAGCCCAATGCCATCTACTTTATGGCTGTTGGTGGGGATTATTTGGCTCTGAAGCTCCGTCAGCGATTTTCTTTTTCATGAACTTTGTACTCTTGGGTCGGCGCGGATGTGCTTTGCGGGGATAGGACCTTGGCTTTTTTCGTTGAGGTAGGACGTTCTGTCCGGCAATGATCAATGCGCGCGTATATCGCGTCTGCCATCCCTCGAAGCTTTCTTCCTGGCCCAACATCAAATGATCTTTGAACACCAACCAACAGCCCGTAAAGCTTAATCGACGAGGTTCAACATTGGCTAGCTTAGCTGCTTGACGACGAAATTGCATCGTTAAATTGAATGCAACCACGCTCGCCAATAGTTCCTTTGTCACCATTTCCAGCGAACGAGCTCGGATATTTTCGGTATCTAGTGTCACCTTGAAATCTCGAATGTCAAATTCGATATCGTAACGCCGGGAGTACCACTGAGCTGCATCTTTAGCCGTCGCTTCTAGAGTCGTGACTAAGTACAGTGGCTCTTCATTTTCTCGAGTTACGCAGTGCAAAACAACTTTCAGATTCGCATCGCTTGGCAAGTCAGGATTGGTTTGGCGATCCTTTACTGTTGGCATCCAATCGAAACTATAACTTTGATAGTTCTTGCCTGATTCTCTCAGCGTCGCCTGCTTGACGTAGGAATTGAATCGCTGCTGGCTCAGGCGGAAGAGGAAATCATGTCCAGCTTGACGCGTATAGTACGCAACACTGAAGATGCCGAAGCCGGCATCAGCCATAACGATTGAGCCGTCAGGTAGCTTTTGAACAATTTTCTGGCACTGCTTGGCTTCACTGCTACGATTGGGGCCGTACATTGGATCAACTTGAGGAACTAAGACACAGCCCGTCTCCAATTCGGATGCGAACATTAGCATGGCAACTGGCCAAACGGATTCGCCCAGTTGATTGGTAGCAGGCGGAAAAGCATTTCTTAGTTCTGGGGTAGGCGCTAATGTGACTGTCGTCCCATCAACGATAAACACCCGTCGGCCAGCAATTATTGGACTGGCTAGCGACGCGAGATGATCGCAGATTGCTGAAGAAAATTCTTCGAGTTGTTCAACCTTCAATCGCTGACGAGCAGTATTGTAAGCCGATGGGTTGAAAGATTGGCTAAACTCCAATGTCCGCTTGTTTTCCGGAAGCAATTGCCGATCGTGCGTTAGCACATGTGATACGGTCTGTTGAAGCGTGCTGCCACCACAGAGCCGTTGATGAATGAGCATCCAAATTGTTATTCCCTTGCTAAAAATCATCCTTTTATTAGAACGCAAATTTGGGTCAAGCAAACGCCTAGTCTCGGGAATGTCGACCAGTTGCCTGAGAATCGTAGAAGCGGAAGAACAATCGCTCTTGGCTGTAGCAGAAACTAAAGGCGGGATCGCTGCGGACGCTCCAGATTGTAAATTTTTCAAAGCTCTTGTAAGTTCTGCCCGTTGGCCAGAATTTGATTGCTTAGATTCATTGTTTTTTTGGCATCAGCATTCCCATTCTCCATATCAGAGGGAAAAACTGATTCACGTGACAAATTCCATGCCAGACAACCCGCTCTAACCAAGAAAAACTAAAGTAGATGGCATTGGGCGTTAGCCTCCGGTTACGTCTCCAACCGGAGGCTAACGCCTTCCGGCTGACCAGTCGCTTGAAAAATCGCGTTTTCCCGGGGTTTTTAAGCGGGACGCTCTCGTTAGCCTCCGGTTGTGGCTGAAGGCCGTCGGCTAACGCCTTCCGGCTGATCAGTCCATCCCACAGCCCAGACGTTTGCTTCGATACGGATCGCTTCTGGTCTTTTTCTCAACCGCTATGCAAGTTGCTAGAATGACGACAATAAGGAAAGAAATCATCGATTTCACGGCTTATACCCTAGGACTTGGAAGATGGGGCGCAATTATTGCCGCGAGACTGGTTGATGCTAGAATGAGTGCACGCTGGTTTGCTAACAAATTAATGTACTTTTAAAGAGTTTCAGACAATGAATCCGCAAACAACTTCTTGCTGGACCTTGCTAACCGGTGTTTGTGCACTTAGCTTGGCTTTTACTACACCTCACGGGCACGCCCATCCCCCCCAAGAAGGCGCGAAGCCTAAACCAGCAACCTTGCAAGGAAATAAAGTGGAAACTGAGAAAGCAATTTTGGCAGGCGGATGCTTTTGGGGAATGGAAGATCTATTTCGCAAATTACCGGGCGTTGTTTCAACCCGCGTCGGCTATTCTGGCGGTGACGTGAAGAACGCTACCTATCGAAACCATGGAACACACGCCGAAGCGATCGAAGTCGTCTACGATCCGACCAAAACGGATTTCCGCAAACTGCTTGAGTTCTTCTTCCAAATTCATGATCCCACCACAAAGAACCGTCAGGGCAATGATCGGGGTACTGCCTACCGCTCGGCAATTTACTACTCAAACGACGAACAAAAAAAAGTTGCCTTGGATACGATCGAGGACGTTAACGCGTCCGGTCTATGGCCTGGTAAAGTTGTGACAGAAATTGAACTAGTTGGTGACTTTTGGGAAGCAGAACCAGAACACCAAGACTACTTAGTGCGCAATCCGGGAGGCTACACCTGCCATTTCCCCCGCAAAGATTGGGTTTTACCCAAGCGTACGAAAGTGAGTAAGTAAGGATCATTTCGGAAAAAGCGTGTGCCAGGTTTTAAGTAACCCGAAGCGTAAGCGAGGGATTTCGTGCCTGCCCCTCGCTTACGCTTCGGGTTATAAATAGTCCGGGCTAAGCTGTTCGCACTCGGGAGGAGCGACCCACCAAAACCAGCCAACGATTATTAACCAGCCAACGAACATTTGGGACAAATGTTCGACACTCACACCTCTACAACTCGCGGTCCGAGCACTTCAAATCGAGGTTGAATTCCCAGCCCGGGCTCTGCGCTAGCCGTCATGAAACCGTTTTTCCGCTGCGGCGCTCCACTGGCCGTACTGACCGTTACGTAGCTATTGAAATCGGTGCTCGTAAAGCGAAATTCCTCAGGAGTGCTGTGCGCCAAATGGGCTATCGCTGCGGTGGTAATGTCTCCGCCCCAACTATCTTCTAGCGTCATGGCGATACCCATCGAGACACACAGGTCACGTGCCTGACGGGTCTTGGTCAGGCCGCCGAGCTTGCTGATTTTCAAATTCAAAACGTCCATCGCCAAGTCGGCTTTGCCGCGAAGCAACATATCCAAGTTGTCGATGTTCTCGTCGAGCACAAAGGGATGATCCGTATGTCGACGCACAGCTAAACATTCTTCATACGTCAGGCAGGGTTGCTCGATATACACATCTACATCTCGGACCGCGCGGACGACTCGCATCGCTTCATGTTGTGTCCAGCCCGTGTTGGCATCGGCAACTAAGCGATCACTCGGCGCCAGCATAGCACGCACAGCGTGGATACGTTCAATATCCATATCTGGATCACCGCCGACTTTTAATTGAAATCGCGTATAGCCTTCCGCTTTATAGCCGGCGACCTTCCGAGCCATCACGTCGGCCGACTCTTGCGAAATCGCGCGATATAAACGGACGCTTTCACCAAATCGTCCACCCATCAACACACATACCGGTAGCCCCGTCGCTTGACCAAGAATATCCCAGCACGCGATATCGATTCCCGACTTCACATAGGGATGCCCTTTTAAGGCAGCATCCATTCGGTGGTTCAATTTATTCAACTCACGCGGATCGACGCCGATTAAGTGCGGCCCCAATTCACGCAACCCTGCACGCACCCCCTCCGCATAGGCTGGCAAATAAAATGGCCCTAACGGACAGACTTCACCATAACCGATTAACCCCGAGTCGGTTTCAACTCCCACAATCGTGCTATCGAAAACTGAGACGGATTTACCGCCCGACCACTTATACGTTCCTTCGATCAATGGCAATTCCACGCGATGCGCAAAAATCCTAACGATTTTCATTCCAGAACCTTATTCGAAGTGAGTGCTCAACACAAAATAACAGTAACTACTTACGGTCCAGTTGGCAGACGCGGGCAGCCGTGGAAATCCGAACGAGCATGATACCAGCTCGAAGTACGCCCAATCCAGCGAACACCATCACTGCCGCCTCGACGATTCGCGGAGTCTGTAGATCCATCACGAACGATAGTCCCATTCGCAACAAGTAGACCGCGAACAACACCAAAGCCCATCCGGCAATCTCACGTGCCCAAAACATTTTGTACCCCCTTTTGTCAACCTACCGATACTGACTCAGGTTGGAAGCCTAAGCTACTAAAGTAAATGTGACAGGACACGATGTTTATGACAACTGGTGTTACCCGAGCGACGGAGTGCTGCTTTATTACGACTATGACATTTTCATGTTGCTGATGGAACACAGGGATTGCCAACTCCGTAACGCCGCGCCTCTTCCAGCCAGTAATCGTAGCTCGGACAGAAACACAAGAGTTTCCTCGCACATTAATGGCATCTTTTCATCATGTGCCACACTCCTACGATGCGTCCGCCTGCCCTACTTCGAGCGCCGATGAACCCACTATTGGCGATACTCTGGGCGCTCTACCAACTGTTTCTGCGGGACGTCGCTACTTCCCAACTTTTTATTCATCTTTAGCCGCCGAACCACAATCATCCTCAAGTCACGATAGTGATCGAGAATAAAGGATGATCGCATATATAACTTCGCTTGTGCACCGGTCAGCTGACGCCAACTGACTTCCATGAACACAATAACCAAAAGCAATGTCATTGCCAGCAAGCTCGCACCCGGCCAAACTGTAAAATCATTTTCGATCGCGTTACGAAGCCACTCGGACCTAGCCATCGATGTAACGGGCAATCGTAAAAGTGCGAGCATCGCAACGAAAGTAATCGCCATCCAAACCAAAAATCGAATTGCAATGAACTGAAACATACTCGCGCTGAGTGAATGAGTTTCTGAAGAGCCAGTAACGGTTTGCTCTTCCATCCCTAGCAAATTCAGGCACTGCGTGACCATCCACTTGCTAACACGATTGCGAAATGGCTTTCCAAGATATGCGTACGCAACCAAGACCAGTGAGCAGAGGCCATACAACCAAGGAATCACACCCAGCGTCATTTCAGGACGATTCGGTTCGCGACTAAAAAGACTTACCTGCAACGCAAACAGTACCAACCATCCATGCGACTTGAGGAAGCCAACTAACACTGCAGCAATCACTCCTAGCCTGACAAGTCCCAAACCCTCGACGCCCCCAAACAAAAGTAAATCAAGTAGTAGTCCCATCACTAGCAGTTGAGCCAATTCCGCGACTAACACCAGTATTTCAGTGCTCGCTGGTGATCGCAACGCTGGCCTCGCGTCTTGCGAGCTCGAAGTCTCGTTTGGGGCCATCAGGACAGCCCTCCTTGAACGAGCGGTCGTCCATCTCTTGCCAAACCCATTTCCGCAATAATCATTTGAATCGCATTCCGCTCGCCGGCAAACGAAAGCGCAACTCCCAAACGAACTAAATCGCGTTTCATCTGCAGAGCAAGGTCACGAACTCGCGCCTGCTCAGCGGCTAACATGAGATCATGGATACTTCCGGATACGGGTTCGACGATCTGTGTTCCTGGGCGCAAAAAAGTTGTGGTCGGACATACAAAGGCCACTCGATGATGTTTCGCCAGGGCCAGTTTCACAACGCGCAGTAATTGATTCAAATTCGGTGCACAGCTCAGCAGATCGCCGAGAATAATGAACACTTCATTGTCGCGGGCATGGGCGAGCGCTTTACTCATTGCGTCCCCCAGGATCTGCATCCGCAATGCGCCACCTGCGGCGGGATCGGGCGGAGCCACAATCATTGGTGCCATCCACGTCATCCCCGCATCATGCAAAAAAAGGTGCAGGAAATGCGCCAATTTCGAATTGTCGTGAATGCACTCGACATGCTCCCGGGGGCTCAAGTCATAAACTTCGGCAAGAGCGCCCACAATCCGATACCGCTCACGCGTCGATGCAAAAAAACTAAACGGAATCGGATGGTAGCGCCTTTCCAAAAGCTCCGGAAAACGCTCATTGCAAACCCTCAGCCCGCACCGCATTAGATAAGTCGTCAACGTCAACGACGCCGGAGGAGCTGTTTGTGAAAACTCAGACAGCGCCTTAAGAAATTGCATAAAGCCTCGATCTCCGGCGAACCACGGCAAGCGCTTAACCGAATTTTCGTCAACCAAAATGCCACTGACCGGATCACCAACGGAAATAGCTGCTTTTGCAACACTAGCGGCGACAAAGTTGATTTGATCCATCAGCCGGAGGCCGTAACCGCCGATCCGAGTAGAAAACGAGCCATCGACGAACAGATGAACGCGCACTGGGACTTCAGATTCGTATTTGCGCGTCATCAATTTGTCGCGCCGCGCTGATACTTTCCAAGCGATCGATTTGGGCGGATCGCCAGGAACATACTCTCGTAACTCAAGCAACTCGGAACCAGTGCCGGATCGCTGCAACCGATGAATCCCATGCTGGGGAAGCGAATTTTGTCGCTTAACGGTCGGACGTAACTCTGCCGATTGAAAGTAATCAGGCAGCAATCGAAATTTCTGCTCAACCCGAACAAATCGATGCAACTGAAAAAAACCAAATCGATCCTGTAACGTAAGTCGCACGCCGGATAGTGTCAATTGACCAGCGGCGCGGATACCGACCTTGTAAGAGAATGTAGCGGGCTCTTCGGGACCATCCAGTTTTGTAGCTGGTTTCGTGAGAAACCGGGCGGGCGGGAATGTGCTTTCAGG
>JANNNN010000599.1:0-1717 GCA_031398555.1 Planctomycetia bacterium
CCAAGCCTCGAACTGGTGTCCGTTCACGGTGACATCAACTGGTTCATCCGAATTGCTTTCGCTAAGCGAGACTGAAACCGATGGGGCCAGCGCGGGTTGTCCATCCACATCCAGAATCTCGCCTCGAATTCGCATCTCCAAGTTATCCGACTTGCCGCGTATCCAATCGTCAGTCGCTTGCGGTATCGCATGAACGCTGCGACCGCAAAGCAATGAAATGAGAATGATGACCAATGGTTGATGCCGCACCAAGCAAGAATCTGAAGAAAGCATAAATCAACATTCTTAAAGGAGAGATTTTCGCAAAACCGGGACAGCCAATCCTGATATAGAGCGCAGTTCACTTCCCTGTCGCACACGATTTTAACCGCAAGGCACTTCTCCAGACAAATCGATCGTTTGGACGGGCGGAATGACCAATTAATGCCAATGTTGCTTAATTCCTGACTAGATCTTAGTTAGAATCCCTGCCAAGTTAAGGTCAAATACTATCGCAGGTGATTGCCAACTTTTACGATGTTCAATGCTTCAAGTCGTTCACCCTTTTGCAGCCACCATTGCGACCGACTCTAGATCCAGGATTTCCCTGACTGCGGAAGTCTGGCAGTGGAAGGGATTTCCCACACCTTCCCAACTCGCACCGGGCCACGCTGGAGCGACTCACATTCTCAACCCAGCACCGGTTTGCGTGAGCACTATAAGACAGCTTCATACCACTGAAGCCACCGCGAGTACTCGTAAGATTACTGATAAGCGAAGCGGTTTAGTTCAACGTCAGCCATCACCCGGCACGCGCAAGTAGGGCTTCCATGTCAAAAACGGCCGATCGCGTGCTCGGTCTGCATGGCATTGGTACGCCCGTGATGGGCATAAGTTTATGGGGTGCCATCCTTTGTTGGATCAGTCCCCTGCGCGAGACTGGGACTCTCACGAAGATAAGTATACCAAATGACAACTTCGAGAGTTCAAGCACGAGGTGAACGCAACTGCGCGAGGACTGAGCGTGGGAAGGAAGCCTGCAAATTTATGGTTAGTGCGAATGTTCATGTCCGGTGGTGTGGGGAGGACGGTCAGCGATGGCCGTCCTTACCTGATTACCAAAATTCCACTAAATGGGTCGCCATTCGGTCAAACCGTCCCAGTCAACTTCGCCAATCCGCTCACGGATCGTGGAGTCGATCGGAAACGCAAATCTCTCCTGAAGCCAAATGACCCTCAACGTAGAAACAGCCATGATGAGATCATTGACTCTTTTATACATGCAGAACCGTCCATCGCAAGTAACGGCCGGTAACAACTGACAGTTGGCGGTCCCGGGTATTTCGGCTATGGACTCGGCTGGTACCACTAGAAGTGGCTCAGTCGTTGTTTCGCGATCTGCGATAAGTAGTGTGAGGTATTTTGAATTAAAATCTCGTGTTGGGAAACCATCTTTGAAGCCTTCGTAGGTGTAGCGTTGATTTAGCTCCATCAACGCAACCTGTTTTCCGTCCTTCAGTTGAAAGATCTCGTCCACATTCGTCTTCGTTTGCCGAAATTATAATTCTCAGGCGCATGCGCCGGATAATAAAGTTTCATTCTACCCAATGTACTTGGATGAATGGGGCAATAACGTTCTGGGCTTCATGAACGGAGGCTTAAATGTTGGCTGACACTCATCACGCCAAAGTCTGTCCCTCAGCCAGCCTCAATCCCGATCCAACCTCGATAGCTTAGC
>JANNNN010000605.1:0-2525 GCA_031398555.1 Planctomycetia bacterium
CCATTGAGTTCCAGCCAATGGCGCATCTCCTCAGACTTGAATAGTCCTTTTGCAATTCTAAATTGATCAAGAGCTTCCTGCACTTCGGTATCGGTAAGTACGATCGGCTCTCTCGCAAGCTCTTCCCGGATCACGCACTGGTTTACCAATTGGTTCGCAATCGCGGCTTCGTCCCATACAAAATCGAGGAAGGCTATTGCTTCGTCCACTTTTAGGACGTAGGCATTCACACGCAACAAATCGGCGTCGCTCCAGCGATGTACGCCAAGCAATGGCCATGGAGTGGCTCTCTCTGCGCAGTAGCTTATCGAAACCGTTCCTTCGTTACCGCTCCTCAGTAGCGCATCGTAGTGGACCGATTGATCGTAGGCCTCAATTTCGGAAAGTAAGTTCACAGCTAGTTCAGGGTGGCGCTTGCGCACGCTTTGAAGTCGAATTTGAGCCTCTTTCGGCTGAATGGACTCCCGCTCAAGTGCCAGCAAGAAATCGAGCGTGTCGGTTACGGCAAGTTGAAGGTTCTCTTTCATGATCAATTTTCCTTTGCTCCACTTATAAGTAAGTCACAAATTGCCTCGCTAATGGGCAAACCCGTTTTCTGTTCGATCCAAAGATATTGACCATTGGGGTTGATCTCGACGAATACATAACGACCATCTGGCGTAAGAATCATGTCGATCGCTCCGTATTGCAGATTCAGTCGCTCAACAAGTCGAACGCACTGAGAGGCAATCTTTGCTGGCAATTCATGTTCAAAGTGCGGTGTCTGATCGTAATCGTAGCGCCGCCAATCGTATCGAGTGTGGTGTGTGTGTTGTGAATGGATTTCAGCCGCAAAGACCTTTTGTCCCACAACGGTGATTCGCAGCTCAAGGCGTTTTGGAACATAGGCTTGTAGAATCACAGGACAGTACTGAATAGCTGACGCATTTCCAATGTTGCGGTGTGAGACGAATTCTGTATAGCGAACAAAGGTGTTCCCTGCGGCACGCTGAAACGAATTACTGACTAGTTTGCTGATGATCTGTCCATTGTATTGCTGGTAAAAATCCAAAAACTCGTCGGGACTGTTGGTAACGAGGGTCGGAGGTAATTCGAAATCCAGAGCGCTCGCAATTCGCAATTGCGACAACTTAAATCCAGCGCGAAGCAATACTGCCGGCGGTGCAGGAAGCCAGAATGTGTCGAGCGTATTCCACACGTCTCGCAAATAACCTTGACATTCACCCGCAACAAATTCGCGGACCGTTTTGTCCTGTATTCGATCGTCGGGTTCCGGCAATCCGGGACGACGCATCCATACAGACTTTATTGAGTCCAGATCAACCGAACTACCGTTCCATCCCAGTGACGACCTCATTTGCCCATTGGCCGCGTAGCCGATCGATAAGCTTGATCGCGACGGAAACTCTTCGGGATTAAAGCGCAGGAAATCAGCTCCCCGTTTCTTCAGTATTTCGATCAAAAAATCGGAGTGTGTATCACTAGAGTCGGTCAAGATTAGGATCATGGGACACCTACTAAAATTACCTGCCTAGGTAAGGATTTTGTGCAAAAACACCGAAATCTGGTCTCCCGATGAAACCAGATTTCGGCATTGGCGTACTGCCTAAACAGTGCATGAGTCGCCATCTGTAGCAGTGTCGACTTGACCAGGGCTTGTCACGGAAGCTGGCTTAGTTGCTGTACCGCAGGTCACGGAGAGGCCCCCAAGAGATCCAGCGCCTCGGTATGCTGCCAATCTGATACCGCCAGATACTTTTTCCAATTCCTGTGGCGAAAGTTGGGATACCGACTCGGGTAAGTCAGCAATACTGGTGCGGGCGATCTTAGATTTCTGAAACATGTTTCACTCCTTCACCTTACGGTGAGTAAAGATTGGAACAAACGCTTGCGGACTACAAAGTGAAGTCCTCAGGCTTGCCTACCATCCGAAGCGTAACTGTCACTGGTTTGTGACGAAGTTTTTGGTAGTTTTATCCAGTGCATGCCCATACGACGGGTTGAGTAGCTAAATGGCAACCATTCGAGATCGGTTTGAGTGGAGTAGCATGCCGGCTGTCCTACTGCCGAGTTTTCAAAGTTGGCTAAATCGGCATCGGCAGATATTCTGATGTGTCCCACCGCTGCGAAAACTTTCCGTTCTGGCGCGACGCCTCGCACCCACCGCTGGATGGCAAACGCGGGTACCATCGCTCTTCAGCGCTAACGGCTGCGGATGGGAGATGACATCGAACGCGATGTCCGCACGGGGCATGGTCCGCACGGGGCATGGTCCGCACTGGGGCATGGACCGCTAGTGGAGCGTCAAGATTAAATTTTAGGGTTGACTCAATCATCTATAGGTGACTGAGCAGCCGGAAGTCGTTAGACGAGGGCTTTCAGCCACAACCGGACGCTAACGAGAGCGTCCCGCTTAAAAACCCCGGGAAAAACGCGATTTTTCAAGCGACTTATCAGCCGGAAGGCATTAGAGAGCGTCCCGCTTAAAAACCTCGGGAAAACGCGATTTTTCAAGCGACTTATCA
>JANNNN010000612.1:0-8998 GCA_031398555.1 Planctomycetia bacterium
ACCCCATCCACTTTCACCTCGTCGGCGACACCATGCGCGGCAGCGCAGTGCAAGGTGTCGCAGTAGTCGATTCTCATAACCGCTGGGTCACCATCCATGGAACTCAGTATTTGGTTGTCCAGGATTGCATTGGCTACAAGAGCGTAGGACATGGATACTTTTTGGAAGATGGAACCGAAGTCTACAATTTACTGGACCGTAATTTGGCGGTTCAAGCGCACATGGGAAAAGCACTTCCTAAACAGGTTCTGTCGTTCGACCCCAATGAAGGCGCTGGGTTCTGGTGGGCAAATGGATTGAATACGTTCACACGTAACGTAACCGTGGAAAACGACGAATACGGATACCGCTATGACATGCAAAAACGTAGCAACTTCGAGACGGTTTTACCAATCCGCCAACCCGATGGCAGCGAAAAGCAGGTGGATGTTCGCACTCTTCCTATCTGGCGTTTTAGTGGCAATGAAGCGCACTCTGAAGGCTTCTATGGCATCGTTGTGGCAGCTAACGGGAATGACCAACCCGATTCACCCATCAACGACGAACGCATGCTAAAAGCCATCAAAAAAATCGACTGGACTGGACCCGATACACAGCACCCCCATCGAATTCAAAATCTCTCGATCTGGGAACGCACTACGCATTCCGTCCCCATAGCCCCGCGATGCTGATCGAGAATGTTCGCATTCACGAGGCCGTGTATGGCATCTATCGACCTGCATTCGACAATCAAGTCTATCGAAATCTAAGTATCTCCAATGTCGTTTCTGAACCGTTCAATCGCTCTATGGACGATGCTAGCGCACAAGCAGGTCAAATTAGTGTCGATGGGCTGACATTCACTACCGGACATGGCAACAAGACGACGCCCCTGATTCAGATTAGCGATGTCAATCTCAGCGGCCATGCAGCCACTCACTTGCGAAATGTTACTGTTCATCGCTCCGATAATCTCCGAGATCGTTGGCCGCTACTGAATCGCGGCGTTGGTACGCGCGTTCCACCTATAACCATGGGAGTACCTGTGTTTATCCACGATTATTATGGAGCCGGTCGCCACGCCAAAGTGGTTAGCACTGCCGCGAAAGACCTGATTGCAGATGGCAGTAATTATCGCCAAGAGGACTCGCTCACCAGTGATGAATCGCGAGTTGCTGAAGTCAGCGATGTAGGTTGGCCAGAGTTATTAAATCCCACAGATGATCTTCCGCCCGCGACGATCATCACCTTCATTGGACGCAGCGGTACTGGTTTCCACGCGCATGGGATGACACACGACAACGGTGACATCGTCTGCGTTGAGGTCAGCGGTAAAAAAGCTGAGTTGAAGGTTCAGAGTCCAGGAGTGGTCGAGTGGACAGTGGTGTTCGATTCACCGCTGGAAAAACTGGTGGCGGTAGCGATCGACAATGCCGGAAACCGTGAAATAACCGGACACGAAGTAGCGCTTCCGTTCTCTAAAAAAGTAGCAAGCTCAACCAAGCCTCACGATTTGCATACAGGTCATTGAATTGCGGAAAGTTACGCATCAATCGAGTCGTGCTCGTGAGTGCAGCATCGCCCCTCAGCGAAAGCATCCGGAATCGCATATCTTCACGCTGGATCAGTAGGAGCAGCACGAGCTCAATAACCAGCGCGGCTTGGCCCAGCGCTCAAACGATTAGCACCAGAATCCCTCCCGCAGATCAATTGCTGATTGGTGCGGACCACGACTGGAATCGGCGACGGTACCATTGCAACATTGGCCACTCGAAATAGGGCAGCGCGAGGACCATCACGATCACTCCCATTGTGTAGAGCATACGGACATTGTGTAGAGCATACGGAAATTGTGTAGAGCATACGGAAAGCGACCGACGTGATTGCTTTGCGTTCGGTCTGACTAGTCTTTTAGTCATTATCAAAATCTTGGTGCGAACCCTCTCATGCGAATCTACTTGAATTCCTGTCCGTTAAGTGTCTCTTAGAGGCGATCAGGACACGCGATAGCGGATTGACGAATCGATTCAGCAAACCGCGGACCGAATACTCAAACGCGGCGATCTGCTCGCGAGAAGTCTGAGGGTTCGATTTGGTACGTCTTTTGCTGATGCCCTTACGACTTCGCCGACATCCATGTTGGCATCAAATCCTCGTAGATCTAATTGGAGAAATAAAATGGCTGCAGCAGTTGAAGACAACATTCCGTACACTTCCGACTCGTACACCTCCGCCTCGTACCCTACTGAAGCGTACAGTACCGACTCAGTTCGAAGTCGAATAAGTTGGGGAGCAATCCTTGCAGGCGCAGCGGTTGCGATGGCAATCTATGCATTGCTGATGTCACTAGGTGTCGCTGTTGGTATGAGTGTTGACTACGATGCCAACAATCGTAATTTTGGAACTAGCGCGGGCGTCTGGAGTTTTATCTCCTTATTAGTTTCATTGTTTGTTGGTGGTTGGGTTACCACGCAGGTTACAGTCGGTGAAAGTCGTGGTGAAGCTGTCCTTTATGGCGTTGTATTGTGGGCAACTACGTCCGTCCTGTTGCTTTGGTTGACGGCCAATGGCATCCAGGCAGGCGCAAATTTGGCGAGGGTGGCCAACGATTCAAACGTAGTTGTTGGTTCTGTAGATAGTAACTCAGTAGATAGTAACTCAGTAGGTAGTAACGCATCGGAATCACGCCAAGTGAATCGCGATCAATTGCAAGTGAATCGTGATCAACTGCGAGACGACGGTCGCGAAGGGGCTTGGTGGGCATTCGCAGGAATTCTGCTATCGATGGTTGCGGCGGTTGTTGGCGCCCTATTAGGGCCAGTCGAATTAACAGTGCGCCGCGATACTAGGCATGCGCATCCTAACCAGTACAACCGTAGTACCCGGAATGACCGCGATCGACAAGTTCCGAATGTATAAGGCTCTTAACGGTACGCGGCGTGCAGCAACCAAAGAGGGGCACATTGCCAGTATTCGGAGTCTCCATTCTCGAAACAAATTACAATGCAAGTCCTTACTGCCAAGTGTCCCTATTGCAAACATGAAGTCGACAGCACGATTGACCACCTTCAGGGACCGGTCGTTTGTCCAAGCTGCAATAAACCGTTTGAGATTAGAATGCCGACGGCTATCGTGACCTCAGTTCACGAAGTCGACGCGAACAAAGCGAACTCGAACCGCATGGCGACTGAGCCAGAGGAACGAATCTTGGCAAGGGTCAATCCCGTCGTTTTTCGTGCTCGTCCTGTCGCGTCCGTTATTTTGGCATTGGTGTTTCTTATTGCCGTCGTCGCAATAGTTATGTCGTTGGCTGGAATGTCGGTGTCCGGATTTTCACTTAACGAAACGATGATTCTGGGGCCTGCATCGTTGTTGATCTGGGCGTGCGGGATCACGCTGTTAATGATCGTCGGCATTGTCGGATACTGGACGTTGCTCAGCCAGTTTACAACGTTGACGGTGACCGACAACCGCACGATTTACAAAAGAGGACTCCTGTCGCGCGAAACTTCCGAAGTCCAACACGACGACGTTCGCAATATCCAGCTCCAACAGTCATTTGTAGAGCGATTGTTGGGAATTGGCGACGTGAGCATCTCCAGTTCCGGCCAAGGCGATCTCGAGGTGGTTGCCAGGCGGTTGCCGAATCCAGGGCGCATCATCGAACTGATTCGTGCTAACCAAGCATAGCCTTCGATGCAGCTTTTGGGGGGGCGAAAAATAACAAATTTGAATTGTCAAACGAAATGGCGAGACGCTGAAATGTTTTGGGGTGACGATTGTCGCCTTTCACTCCTGCGAAAGTAGCGGGAGCGAGGACAGGCTGTGCGTTAGTATCAAGCGAGATAGCGTTAATCGCGTAAAAATTTGAGTGCGACACTCGACTGCAAACGCTGTTGTTGCGGAGCAAATGCCCACAATTAATCGGCTTCGGCGGGGCGATTGAGCAGGATGCGAACGCGAATGGCGCGGTCATCGGAGACTTCTAACACTTTGGCCGTCGCGACTTCTAAGTCGACCACATCGCCAGCGGAGACTAGTCGCTCGGCGAAGTGCATCATCAGGCCTGAAATGGTGTCGACGTCGACTTCGCCGAAGCTCAGTCCAAGTTTGCGTTCTACTTCGACAACTGATGCACTGCCCAGTACGATATAAGCTTCTGGACCGTCGGGAACGATATCCGGATCTTCGACATCGAACTCGTCCGCCACGTCGCCTATGATCTCTTCGAGCACATTTTCGAGGGTTACGATACCGATAACGGTTCCGTATTCATCGATTACGAAGGCGACCAACTGATGTGTTCCTTGAAAATGCCGCAGCAGTTTGCTGATCGGCATGTTTTCGGGAACTTTCTTGGGAGGACGCATCACCGATTGGAAACTAAAACCGGCTTCTAGATTCCTGGCAACTAGATCCTTTACGTGAAGAACTCCTACAACATCATCGAGCGACCCTTCGCAAACCGGATAGCGTGTGTGCTTGGTGCGTCGAATCATATCGAGGGTGTCTTTTATGGGTTCGTTAAGATCTACGAAATCCACTTCGCCGCGTGGAACCATGATCCGTCGGCAAATCAAATCGTCAAATTCAAAAACGGCGTCCAGCAACCGATGCTCAGAACCGGTTAAGTTTCCATGAATGTGAGCCTCGCGCAGCAGCGCGCGAATCTCCTCTTCGTTGTAGGGCACTTCGAGATCATCACCCGACTTAAGGCCAGCCAGTCGCAGCAACCAAGTCGTCGCAGCGTTTAGTCCGATCATCAGTGGATAAGTCATCAAGTAGAAAGCTTTGAGCGGGACAGAGCACCACAGCAACAAGCTCTCGGGTTGGCGGATCGCAAAAATCTTGGGAGCTTGTTCGCCGATTACCAGATGCAAGGCGGTAATCACGGTAAAACCGATGATGAACGAGATCGTGTGGACCGCAGTTTCCGAGGTGACTCCTACACCACGCAGCAGGGGCTCGATCAGCGATGCGAAAGCAGGTTCCCCGACCCAACCGAGTGCAAGGGAGGCCATGGTGATTCCGAGTTGGCACGCCGAGAGGGAACGTTCCAATCGCAGCGCCAACCAGCGGGCGGTTTTAGCGAAGAAGCGTTTTGCCACGACCATCTGCTCGACGCGGCTGACTCGGACTTTCACTAAGGCAAATTCAGCGGCGACAAAAAAACCGTTAGCAATTACCAAGAACGTCGCAATGAGCAGAGAGATCAGATCCGACCAGGCAGGCATTTAGTTACGTGTCGTTAAAGGATTTTTCGCAGAACCGACTGCGAAGCGCTCAACCAAAATCGGTTTTGCTAACACATTGTAGCGGACAAATCGTTCAAAGATACAATACGGACGTCATCTTCTTTTCAAGCCCGCCGAAGCTACGTCTTAGGTGCTTCGCCAGCGGCAGAATTAGGTTTTACATCGGGTTTTGCGGGTTCGTTTGTGGACTCTGCCGCTTCGTCGACCTCCAGCAGCTTCGCATCGAGAGGCTCATTTTTTTTATAAAGTTCTAGAATTTTCCTAGCGACCCCTTTCTGTGGTTCGGCGGCAAATTCGATAACTTTCTCCTGCCATCCGATGGCTTCCGCAAACTCTTTCTTCAGCGCACAGGCGGCCGCCAGCAATGTTAAATCGCTTACATCCTTGAATTCGCTCAGCTCGCAAACCGTCTTGGCGATATCAACGGCCGCGTTCGCGTCGCGAAGGCTCTCGTCTTCGCAAGTTGTCAGCAACCAGCCGCGATTCTGCAATGCAAGGACGTACTTCGGAGCCAACTTGAGTGCTTCCTTAAAATCCTTGTCGGCTTTCTCGTACTGCTTCAATAGTTGATAGTTGTAGCCGCGATTGTTGAAAGCGACTGCCGTTCCTGGCGCGAGTTCGATGACTTTGCTAAAGTCGTCGATAGCTTCCTGGGCCTTGCCTGTTTGAAATTTGATGAAGCCACGTCCCATCCATGCGGCGACATTCGAGGGTTCCATGCTGATCGCTTTGTCGTAGTCTGCGACCGCTTTGTCGACATTTCCCAGCAGCTTCTGAGCGATGGCTCGCTGTTGAAAATAGACGGCGCTTTTGTCGTTGATCGCGATGGCTTTTGTGTAATCCTGGGCAGCTTCCTCGTATTTTCCCATCGACATAAAGACGCTTGCACGATTGATAAGTGGGACTTCATCTTTGGGATCTTTTTCGGTGGCTTTGCTGTAGTCCGAGATCGCTCCGTCATATTCACCGATGGCCGCTTGGAACAACCCGCGACTCGAGAATGCATGGGCTTCTTCGTAACCCAATTCTATGGCTTTGTTGAAATCGGCAAGAGCTTTTTCGTTGTCGGCAATCGCCCAGTTCGCGCCGGCTCGGAGGGTGTACAGTCGACCTTCCTTTGGGCTGGCTTCGATCAGTTCGTCGTAGACGCTGACTGATTCTGCCAACCTCGCCACGTTCACTTTTGCAACCGAACCTTTTTGGCCATTGAAGGTTTGAATGACATACGAGTCGGCACGTTCACCCGTGACGGTGAGTAAATCGCCTTTCTCGATGGTGTCGATAATTTTCTCGTTCAGCGTCAATTTCATTTCGACGCGAGCAACCACGGGTTCTGAGAAATTTGTTTGGAACACGGCCGCTGATGCGGGGCTGGTGGAGGTCACCGCCGGCTGACTTTGCGCATCGCTTGAATTGTTGATAGAACAAACGGCTGCGACGGCTAAAAGAATCGACTTCAATTGTGTGGACGGAACCGTGGAAGGCATGATCATAATGAGTTGTTAAAGATTTTAGAAAAATTGAACTTCATGTCATTGGTCTTCATGTCATTGGTAGGGTGGAGGGCCATTTCTGGCTTGTAGGCACTAAGTGGTAGGCTGAGTACTCAGGGCTTGCCACCCCAAGCAGGGCGTGCCACCCCACAACTATACACTTTACAAATGCAAGTTTGACGCTCCTTGAGTATAACAGCCGGTTTGGAGTCCGTGAGCTTTGGTAAGTTTTCTATGGGCCATTGCACGACAATTCGCGATTAGACCGCGCTCGCTGAACAGTTTGAGGTTTGCCGCTAATCAATCGTTCGCGCACGGTGTCCTGTTCTTTTCCGCCGGTGTGTATGATGTAGATAGGACCGAAATTCCGTCTGTAATGTCCTATGATCGCGAATCTTTCTTACGAGTTCGTCTTGTGACAGATTATTCCCAGACCGACATTAGCGACGACCCGGAAGTGTTGCGGTTGTTGACCGAACCGCAGCAGGAACGCTTGACGGAGATTCTCGACAAGTATCTGCGAAAGATGGAGCTGGGCGAAATCCAGGATCGCAGCGAACTGATCGCCGCGCATCCGGACCTTAGTGACGCCTTGAGGGAGTACCTGACAAAGCTCGACGAACTCAATCGGCTTGTGGGTGGCGAACCTCGTTCCTCGGAAATAATCGGTAAGCAACTGGGCGACTACCGGTTGGTCCGCGAACTGGGGCGGGGCGGGATGGGCATCGTTTATTTAGCACAGCAAGTCTCGCTCGATCGTATGGTGGCGGTCAAGCTATTACCGTTCGCCTCTCTGCTCGAACCCAAATATATCGAGCGATTCAAAAATGAAGCGCGAGCCGCTGCACAGCTTGAACATCCCAACATCGTGCCGGTTTTTTCCATCGGCCATGATGATGGCATCCACTACTATGCAATGCGATACATCAATGGCCAGTCGTTAGATCAAGTCATTGCATCCGCCAAGCTGGGTGATCATGAACTATCACGAAAGCGGTCGATATCTTCCGCGCAATTAACGGCTTTGTTACAGCAGTTTGCGGAGGTCGCAGAAGCCCTTCATCGCGCGCACGAGTATGGAATCGTTCATCGTGACATAAAACCATCCAACCTTTTGCTTGACTTGAATCATAAGCTTTGGTTAGCCGATTTTGGGTTGGCCCGGTTTCAAACGGACAGGCCGTTGACTCGCACGGGAGAAATGATTGGTACGATGCGGTACATGAGCCCCGAGCAGGCGGCGGGTCGTTCGGAACTGGTTGACCATCGCACTGATATCTACTCGTTGGGTGCAACGTTGTACGAAGCGCTTACCTACGAACCGGCAGTTGCGGGAACGGAGGGGCCAGGGTTGCTGCGGGTGATGGAACAGGATTCACCGATACGATTGAGAAAGGCCTGTTCCGGATTGCCGATTGACGTTCAGACTCTTGTCGAAAAGGCGATGGCAAAGCACCGCGATGATCGTTATGCCTCGGCTGATTTGTTCGCGCAGGATCTACGACGGGCGTCGAGTGGATACCCCATCTTAGCCAATCGACTAACAACATTTGTGATTGCGTGGCGATGGTTAGAGAAACGCCGCACCCTCGTGGCTACGGCGGCTGCGGTTGTGCTCATGGCGACTATCGGATTGTTTGTAAGTTTGTTGTTAATCAATCAACAACGACACGTTGCGGAAACCAATTTTGCTACGGCCGCATCGAATTTGAAGGAAGCTTGGGCTGCCGTGGATGATCTTATCGAGACCAGTGATGACTTGGCCGCTGTTCCTGGTGCTGAACATACCCGCAAACAGATCTTGAACAAAACTTTCGATTACTTCCACAGGCTATCGCGAAAAGGTGAAGAATCGATTCATGGTTCCGATCTAGCGATTGCGTACAATCGCCTTGGGCATTTGACCAAGGAGTTGCAATCGGTGGACGTAGCCATCGAAAACTACGTTCATGCTCAGCGGCTTTACGACGATCTGGATTCTCGCAAGCTTAACGCGAATGAAGTCCGCGAAGTTCGTAGGAATCAAGCGGAGAATTTAAACGCGTTGGGACTCGCTTACACAAACACAGGTAGGCATTTGGACGCTGCGAGTTCCTATGAATCCGCGATTGCGATTCAAAAGGAAATTGCCGGAGCTGACACCGTCGACAGAGAGCAACGTGTGGATTTTGGTCAGACGAAAAATAACTTTGGATTATTACTGCAAAAGGCCGGTGACTTCGGTAAAGCAGAAGCGACTTTTAAAGAGGCGATTGTGTTGCTGACAAGTGC
>JANNNN010000835.1:0-8790 GCA_031398555.1 Planctomycetia bacterium
CTCAGCCTTGAGTTCACGCGTAAAAGTACATTAAAGTCGCACTGTTGCGCCACGACACGCTCGGCGGAGCCTCGTTCTCCCGATTTCAGCTACGCCCAGTTTGCAACGGGAGAACGAGGCTCCTGCCGAGCAAGTCTCCCCAGCTAGTACGACTTAACTGTACTTGCAGTCTCTCATCGGTTGCTGAAAGAATTCTCAGCCTTGAGTTCACGCGTAAAAGTACATTGAAGTCGCATTGTTGCGCCACGACACGCTCGGCGGAGCCTCGTTCTCCCGATTTCAACTACGCCCAGTTTGCAACGGTGGAACGAGGCTCCTGCCGAGTCTTACTCGGACGCAACCCGCCGTCGTTCATGTACTTGTGAACGTTTACTCTCCCACCCAGGCAGCTAGGTTATTCAAACTTCAAACTTCGAACTTCAAACTTCAAACTTCTAATGCTTCCTTCCACTTCTCGATTTGCACGGCTTTCGAAAACTCGCAGCGATAAACTTCGAAGCAATGTTTGCGCATCGCATCCATTCGGCAGGGATCGTCTGCGAACTCTCGTAACTGCACTGCGACCCGATCCACGCTTGCATCATCATGCAAGACCCAACCGACATTGAACTCTTCGATCCACTGAGCGATCGCTGACCGGCGACTTCCCGCAAACAGAACAGGTCGGCCGACGGCCAATGCCCCAAAAAATTTGGAAGGCACAACAGCCCCCGTCCAGTTCGGCGCCAAGCTCACCATGTGCACATCCGCCGCCCCCAAGCGTTTTCCCAGTTCTTCTTCCGAAGCGAATCCTGCAAACCGAATTTTCAAAGCTCCGCCGCAATTTGCATCCCCCTCGCGTTCTCTCTCCCCCGGCCCCATTCCCACAGCTGTCGCTTCCCCAGCGCGCTCTTCATCCCATCGCCCCAGTTTACGGGTGAAGGCCGCGCCCGCCGCAGACTCTTCCTCCCCTCGCCCCAGTACTCGGGGGAGAGGGGTCGGGGGTGAGGGGCTAAGTTCCATTGAAACCAGCTCGCGGAGCGAGTCCATTCTCGGACCTCTCCCCGCGTAGCAGAACGCGATCGAGTCCCCTGCAACCCGCCGAGCCAATTCGACGAACGGTTGATAGACATGAGCCCGTCCTAGGTTACCGCTATACAGCAACCCAAGCTTAGAGTCTCCAAACAGGTCCCGCCGAACCTCTTCGTCCACCCCAAGCACGCTAGCGGGCTCCACCAGCGCCCAAGGAGTCAGAGTTAGGTGTTTAGACGGTAGCGGTTTAGGCTGTAGGCCTACTTTGCCCTCGCTCCCGCCTTGCGCAGAGTTCTTTAGTATCTCTTCGCGCATGCAAGGCCCGAGGTCGGCGATGACATCGCAGCGCGCGTAAGCCACTCGAAGAATCGCGTTCAGCACTCGGACGAAAATCGATTTAGAGCTAACGATCCCTTCGGCGATCGCCGCGTGCGGGTAGAGATCATGGCACCAATGCACAATCCGAGCTCTTGGGCGAAAGAGACGCCAAGGAATAGCCACCAGCACTCCCAGCGGAGGATCCGTGCCGATGATCACCGTTTCATGCTTGCTTCGTCGAGTCCAAATCGCTCGCCAAGTCCATCCAGCAAGCATCGCGATCGTATTCCCCACTCGCCCGCGATTTGAACCTTGCCGCCAGTCGGGTCGCCACACGCGATGGATTTCACCTCCAACCCAATTCTCTTTCTTCGCATAAGCCGCCGCCCCATCATGGCAACTCCGCATCGAAGGCATCGCTGTGACATCGCATCCAGCCTTCACTAACTCCTCAGCCAAATCCGAGTACAAGCGCGCACTGATAACATCATCAGGATGAAAGAAGTGATAAAGCAGGATTACTTTTTGGCTAACTACGATGACCTCCAAGAGTGTCGCACAATTGTCCCAATTGTTGCTCAGTTATTGCAGCAACGATTGGGACAATCGTGCGACACTAAATCCTAACGAACATTTGGCAGGTGACGCAGTTGTTCTAGCAAGGGTGGTGCTACGCGAACCAAGACATCCTGATAGCTCTCTCGTTGACTGTCCGTCAGCGGGCCGCAATCCGGCAAGTAAACTTGCACCTGGTACGCAATCGCTGGCATCGCAAAGGCACCTCCAAGGACAATCGATTCTAAATTCGACACCGGCTCACCGTTGATGTCGTAATTTAAATAGTAGAGAAACGACTCTTGTTGCAAGTCATCGTTCAGTAAAACCTCGTTCAGCGAAAGATTGGTTGAACTGTCCTCGGCAGAGCTTAACGTAGTCGCTTTAGGACGAACCATTTCTTTTCCAGATGCCATGTAGCACTCTTCGAGCGCATGAAACCCCGGAAACGGAAAATCCACGGAGATCTGAACGATTTGTCCGCCAGCTTGGTAGGACCATGTTGCCGAATGTTCACCATACATGCTGCCGGTTTCACGGTGGGACACTTTAAAATCCACCTGTTTCAATCCGTCCAGCTCGGCGGGCAAATCCTCCTTCGTAAAGACTTCTGAGATCTGTTGCGTCGTCCATGAGGGAAGCGTAAATCGTCGTGAATCCCATGGTCCAATTGCGAGAATGGGCAGTAACGAAAACACACCAAGCGCGACAAAAAGGAGGCAGACCCCCACGAGCGCTGGTCGCGGAGCGGGAAAGCCTGAGGTGGTAACCGTCTCCGCAGGTCGCTTCGTTGCGGCGGCGCGCGAGGTCGATGACTTTCCTGGCCAACGGACGATCCAGTTGTACACGTTGTGCAAACCAGTCGCAGTCCCCGTTTGCGATGGAAAACCCTCTAGCAAGAGTTTTGTTGCTTGTTGACTAAGCATGAGGCACCCGAAAGAAATGGCAAAAACCAACATGCCCAACGCAGTGTGGGGCCAATCGTGTGACAAATCAATCCCAAAGCGGTCAAGCATAAAAACGATCGTGAATAGGCGAAAGAGGTTGCCCAGCCAAGCCCACATCGGTACCAGAATGATCATGATCAACGCCGATAGAAATCCAGTCTGATTCCAAACCACTAGAAAAATCGCGATCGCAGCCAGCGAATAAAGACTATCAACCCCGCTACATGCCTCGTCCACAAACAACTCACCGGTTCGCACTTCAAGCACGTTTCCGCGGGCGACAAAGGGAGTCGCGGTCAAGTCCAACAAGGAACTCGCCGAAGATGTCGAAACGGACTGCAACTTGCGAATAAGCAATGAGTCTAAATTGAGAGGCAACGGAAGTGTGATCGCCAAAACACTTATCCAGGCAACCAATTCGGTCCACCGGTTCCCGACAGCTCGTAAAAGAAACCAACCAAAGGTTAACGTAATCACCGATAAGTGAGCGCCCCAAGGCGAGAATCGAAATACCGAAAATAAGCCGAAAAAAAATGCAATGGCTAAAAACAAGCCACCTATTACCCGACGGGGTTTAGATAATGGTCCGTCGAGCGATGCCCTCAAATAGGCGATCGCAACAAAACCTACCCAAGCCAGCGGAAAGAACTGCAAGTGTTTTTTTTGCGACAGATTTTGCGATTCCAGTACCATCAGTGGCAATAGGCCAATCAGGCCAGATATCAACAGCCAATCGTAAGGACTATGTAAAAACGTCCGCCAAGCGAGCTTGCGATCTACGGTTTTGGATTGCGTGGTCATTTGCTAGATTCGTTTAGTTCGATTGGGTCGCTAATTTACGATGGGAATCTGCTAAGTCGGCTTGGCCTAATCCTTCGTACGCAGTCGCCAGTGACTGATGAATTGCACCTGCCAGTTCGGGCGCGCGCAATGCAAACTCCAAATCACTGATGGCTTCTCGGTAACGCGCGAGCTTTAAGAATATCTGGCCACGAGTTTCTCGAAAGTAGGGATGGTCCGGCATTCTATCAATCGCAGCATTGGAAAATGTCAGTGCACTTTCCAATTCACCGTCTTTAAGGTTCGTCATGGCTACGGCTAGATTATTCAACACGCCGGGCATGTTGGGACTAAACTTGCCAGCCAACTCAAGGTGCACTTTCGCTTCGGCGAATTCATTGTTCAGCAAGGCGACCGTACCGCGAATGAAGTGCGCCGTGTCAACGTCAACGCCCTGGATTAAAGCAGTACGTAGCGTCAGTACCTCTTGGTTTTGGTTCTTGCGACATTCGAACAGAACTCCGATCACCGCGTCAATCACCACACCGCTGTCCGGTGCAATCTCCATAGCGGATGTTAAGGTGTGCATTCTCCTCAAGAGCTCCTCTGGCGTCGACGAGTCCTTCGACAGACGATTGTTGAGCGCAACTAGCGCATTTGCAGAGGCCGTCCTCAATTCTTGGTCCTGGCGCTGCGACAGTTCGAAACCGGCCATCAGCAATTGAGATGCCTCTTGTTCCTGGTTGAGCAATAAGTAGCATCGGGCTAGATTGATTCTCGTAATGCGTTCGTTCGGCGCTTGCTTCAACTTTCGGTCGTAAAAATCCCGGGCCTCAGTCGCATACGACTGCATCTTTTTCGTATCGCCAAGTTGCTTGCAGATTGTGGCGGCGGTATACGCGAACCCAGGTTCCAGCGGAACAATTTCGGAAAAGTATCGCAGCGATTCTTCGTACAAGCCAATACTTAATAAATAACTCGCTAACAATGACTTCGCTGGCAGAACGCTCTTACCCAGCGGATCTTGCAACGCGATATCTACCCACTCGCGAAATTTCTTGTGTTGCTCAGGCGTCCAGTCCGACGAGTTTTTAGTATCAATCTCTTTCGTGACTAACCAAAGCGCAGCGTTTCCTTGTTTTTTGCCATGCGCAAGCCTGAGCATCTGCTCTTTCGCCGCTTCGTGATTTCCTTGTTCCTCCTCTAACAATCCCCGCTGATATCGGTACGTCAGGTCTAGCGGGTTCAAGTCGGTCAACGTCGCAAGCGCTATCCGGGCGGAATCGTAGTCTTTGTTGTTTAAGGACTTTTCAAGAACAGTACGATAACGGACGAGCCGTTCGGCATTGCCCTTAAACCGCTGGACAAACATGAACATGCCCAAGGCAACGCAGATCGCAACGGCGGGAATCGCTGGTCCAAAGCTTGTATAGGGACGCGAAATCAACCACAGCCAAGCGAATTTAGCGACCCAAATGATCCAATAGATAGGATTGAAGTAATGTGCCGGTTGCAGGTGCCTCTCCGGAGGACGCACCGCTGATCCAAGAGAAAGCACCCAGGCTGGTGTGTGAAAGCGAAAGAACTTATCGCCAAAGTCGACCAGTCTTCGTCGCCAGAATCCGGGATGAAGAAATGCCCCCAGTGACGCGAGGCGCTTAAAAAACCAGTTTGTCGGAGCTAGCGTTGCCCCGACGGACTTTCGGAACCGACGCGTCCAACTCTGGCTGGACGGAAATCGTTTTTGTGAGGACATGTTAATTCTTACTCGGATGTTTTGGTGACGGCGAGATCCCGTCGAATGATTTCACGTACACGCGAATGGATGTCTCTTAACGCATCGAGTTCAGTCGCAGTGAACGGCGTCTCAGATGTTGTCCAAGCCTGTATATTTACCGATTCGCCGTGGAAGCTCCTTTGAGTAGGATCGTCCCGATCTTGCGTTCGCTGCAACATCAAATCGCTAAACGACCATCCCTTTTGACTCACCGGCGAACCCTGCTCGTCGAGCGTACTAAAGAACAAGCTGCCGAAAAGAGTTTCACTGTTGACGAAGTTGGCTTCAACAAACTCCCAGGGCACATCACCTGCCTTGGACTTCGAGAGTTTCCGACTTTTGAGCTGCCACCCGTTTGCACTATAACAAAGGCAGAGATCGTGAATCTCGCTGTGCTGGCTCACCACGACTCGAGTCAATAGACCATTGAGGTTGCATACCCACATGTGCGCATGCACGCCGAGAGTAGGATTGGAACCGTCCTTGTAAACTTGATAGTCCACAACCTTTAGTCCCGGAACCGCGTCAGTTAATATGCCCTCTTTTGGCACCCAAAAGTCAACCCTGTTAGGCAAACTCACTTCAGTGTAATGTCGAACTCCCAAGACAACCTGCGGAATCAGCACCAGGCAAACAAAGCCTGCGATGGATGCGGTCGCGATCTTGGATAACCATCGCGATGTGCTGGCGTCTCGAGTCGTTTGGCGTCCTCCGCGTTGGGATTGAGGCCGCTGTGGCGTAGGCCCCTGCATTGAATAAAAAATGCGATTCCAGGAATTCGAAATCGGATTGGGAATGGATTCGGTCATATCGCTTGGCAGTGGGAAAAAAAGAACCCTCATCAACCTGTCGACCGAAAGTAACAGGACGACGGCGATCCCCAAACAGACGAAGCCCAATACCTCATGTTGCCAACCATGGGCAAGGTCCAGATCTAATCGCTCCTGAGCTAGCGCAATCGCCACGACGCGGACGATATTCATAATCCCCGCCCACAGCACGGCAGTTAGGGCATACACAGGTAGCAAGATTGGACTTCGCCGATTCCAAGCAACCAACAAGACCGCACAAAACAGCAGCGAAAAGAGCGATTGAACTCCGCTACAGGCCGCTTCCACAAACAGAGATCCCTTCGGCAAATGAAACACATTGCCACTCAACTGATGGGCCACTCCGATTTGATCCAGTAAACCGCTGCTGACTTTCGCGGTAGCCATTTGCAGCCAACCGGTTAGCTGAGCATCAAGATTGAGCGGCAACCTTAGCAACATCCATGAACAGGGCCACAGGTGCAGGAGGCCCCAGGGGCTGGCCACCGATTCATGGTGTGACAAAAGAAAGGCCCCAAGTGCCAAAACCAGCCCAACACATCCAAGCCAAGGAGACCAATAGACCGATCCCAAAAGCAATGCGATTAAGCTCGCCGCGATTAGAAACCAAGCCAGGCGAGTATTCGGTAGTTCCCAGTTTTTATTCCAGCGGACCCAAATCAGTGCACTCAACGCCAGCAGTAGGGCAGGGAAATATTGGTAGTGTGGAAGATCCCAAAGTTGTACGAAATACGCGATCGAGAGAGGGAGGGTTGTGACTAGCAATGCACCCCAAAAGGACGCAGCCAATCGCGAAGCGCCGACACCGGTTTCTGAAGCATTTGACATGGATCCACCAAAACAGCAGTTTGAATGACTATAGATCTAATCGTAGTTCGATCCCAGCCTGGCATAAGCAAGGAAATCTACAACCAACAAACTTACTGACGTGTAAGGTCCGTTTGAAGCGATTATAGCTTTGCGAAAACTTTTGGAAAATCGTTTGCAACCCGAATCATGGATTGGTATTTGAGTTTTTCTCCTCGTTCCCAGGCTCTGCCTGGGCTGCAAGACAAATGCCAGTTCCGTCCGGTGTTGCATTGGAAATATTGAGGAAGAACCGGGCGGCTTCCGCCGACACCGCTAAAAAAAACACCAAAGTAGATGGCATTGGGCTAGCGCCCCTTGGGCTCAAGAATTCACCCAGCTGCGGGAAACGAAAAAGGGGGAGCAATTTCTTGCTCCCCCTTTTGACTTTTCTGATCAGAAAGTTTGCCCTTAAGCGACTTGCTTTCGACTGCGTCGGCGCCATTGGTATCCGCCGAAGCCGATGACCAAACCTGTCAGGGCGAACATCGATGCCGGCTCCGGTACTGCAGTGATGGTTCCTAAATAAGTTAGCCCCCCACCGTTTTGAATGGCAAAACTCGCACTCGACCCAATAAGTGCATTGAGCGCCGCTTGAGTGTCACCGGCAGACGACCCCGGAAAGTCCATGCCCACAATATTGAACCCGGTGCTTGTGTTGGTTATTGGGTTCAGCAAAGTCATTCCAGTGAACACATTCGTTGCCGGAGTGAACGTACCATTGGTGAAATTAAAGTACCGACCTTGAAAAACAATGTAGGAGCCGGTAATGCCACCGACACCGTTGGTATTAATTAGGGCCTCAAAGTTTGTGCTCGGTAAGGCACCAATTCCAAGCGGATCCCCAGCAGGAATCAATCCAGCGTTGATGTTGCCTCGGAAATAAACCGAAGCCGCATCGCTAGTGCTCGCCAGAAGCGAAATACTGAATAATGCAAGCAAAATCGCTCTGTTCATTATTGGTTCTCCAAAAGTGTTCTAGACGCAACCTTTACATAATCCAGCTAGTTTACCCAGTCCGGAAAGAAATTCAAGTCTTTTTGGCGACGTCTAGTCAAAATGTCGAAAATTCTTTGTGGGTATTAAGCCTGCTTTTGCTTACGTCGGCGCCATTGATAACCACCGAATCCGATAACCAAACCCGTTAGAGCGACCATCGATGCAGGCTCCGGAACGGCGGTGATGGTTCCCAGATAAGTAACGCCCCCACCGTTTTGAATTGCAAAGCTAGCACTGGATCCGATCAGTGCATTGAGTGCCGCTTGATTGTCACCCGCCGAAGAACCCGCAAAGTCCATCGCCAGAATATCGAACCCGGTGCTAACGTTGGTGATTGGATTGAGCAACGTCATGCCCGTGAAAACGTTGTTCGCAGGGGTAAACGAACCGTTAGTAAAATTCCAGTGCTTACCTTGGAAAACGATGTACGAACCGGTGATTGCACCGCTGCCATCGGTGTTGATCAACGCCTCGAAGTTAGTGCTTGGTAAAGCACCAATTCCAAGTGGATCTGTGCCAGGAATCAACCCAGCGTTAATATTGCCTCGGAAGTAAACCGAAGCTGCATCGCAAGTGCTCGCCAGCAGCGACACACTCACTAACGCAACCAACCCAAGCATTCTAACCATTTCTTTTCTCCAAGTTGTGATATTCAAAAGACGCATTTACTCGTGATTCGAGCGCTGACGTAGCGGAGGCCGTCAAGGGCTTGTTGATTTTTTCACTG
>JANNNN010000697.1:0-1970 GCA_031398555.1 Planctomycetia bacterium
CGATGAGGTTCGCGATTTCTTGATGCGAGAGTTTGAGTCCGAGCCGAATGCCGCCATCGATGGCTTCGCCAAATTGCTCCGCCAAGTCGAGAAGCAGATGGTTCAAACGATGTTGATTGGATGTGAACAAGAGTGTCCGTAAGCGACGTTCAATTCGTTGCCGTCGTAGTCCAACAAGTTTCGTTACCGCGAGCGCAACATCCAGATCACGGTTCATTAACTCCTGGATGCGTTGCTTCGGGATGCGAATAAGTACGCTTACCTCGACCGACTCAACGTATTCACCGCGTTCGCCAGTATCGAAAAGAGCAAGCTCGCCAAATACTTCGCCAGGTTTAACGTAGGCTAGTGTAGAAATTTTTCCGTCAGCAGTTAGATGACAGATTTTGACCAAACCACTCCCGACCAAGTAGATTGAATCTGCATTTTCTGATGGCAAGTAGACAGGACTGGCCGCATCGAACTTTCGACGTTGGCAATGCTTCTCAAGCGAATCGAGCTGATCAGGGCTCATTTTCTGCAGCAAGTCGCAGTTTTTTAAAAACCAGATCCGCTCGTTCATTGAAATCACAGAAAGCGCGTAAACAAGTTGCTAGACAGTCAATCACAAGAGTTGACGGCTGACGCGAAGCTGGCTTACAACTTTCTTTAGAGAATCTGAAAATCAACCTGATTGTTGGCGGATAGCGTTACGAATACGAGTCTTTGCCTCCACCGACAGTTTTGGTTTATCTGTGGCGTCGTACTTTTTTTCGCTAAATGCTATCGTGCTCGTTGCCAGCTTGCGAAGCACCAGCACGTTGGCTTGAAATTTGCGACAGAAGCCACATAAGATCAAGTGCGTTCGCAGGTCAATGCGTTGCCACAATGAGAGTTGTCGTTCCATCGAATCCGAAATTAGCTTAGTAATGTCTTTGCAACGTGACACTTCAACGATTCTCCATCGCTAATCGGGTTTTCATGCACTCGGCAAGCGCTAACCGCGCCCGGTGCATCAAAACCCAAAGATTTGACGTCGAAATGTCTAGCGCCTTACAAACTTCTTCGGCACTTTCTTGTTGCACTTCCCGAAGCCAGAAAGTGGAAGCTTGGGTGGGTGGCAGTTTCTCAAGGCAGTCCTGGAACACGACTTTGAATTCATCCCGTTCGATCGAATCCAGTCGCATAGCGCTATTTGCCTTAGCCGACTTGGACCAATTGCCGCGTTTGTCGAACAGAGCCGAAACGATTGGATCGTTCTCAAGTGCAGCCGGTTGCTTAGCTTGTGCGCGAGCTTGGTCGATCACTTTTCGCTTGAGAATTCCCATCAACCAAGCCCCTTCGGATCCAGTTTTCCGATACTGGTCAATATACTTTAGCGCTGACAGGAACGTTTCTTGAACGGCTTCCTCCGCCAAATTGCGGTCGCGCAGCCGAGATACGGCATAGGCAAATAGAGCATCGCCGTAGGAGTTGACCCATTTGGTGGCGTCAACTGCAATTGGATCGTCTCGCATCAGCTTCCTCGAATTGATTCAACGCAGCAACGAATGGAAGAGTTTGTGTTCATTCGATTGTTTAAGGGTACCCTACCCCTGCAACCTTAGCAATCGTCCGCTTGCTTGCAACTTACAGACCGGCTGGCGTGTCGCAGTCGGTGATGGAACTTGATTAGAAATCTTTACTATTCAGAGATCCCAACACCCGGTACTGGCGGTGGCGAGAATCGCGTCGTTCGGTTGAACGCGAACCGCGAGAAATCAGTCGTCGTTTCGGCGGGCGATCCGAACCCAGAAAACATTTCGACTGATTTGTATGGGAATGTCTATTGGACTTGCGAGTCCGCCGGTGTAATCGTACGACGAACGCAGTTTGGCACTGGCACTCAGTCGGTGCTATTGCGGAACCTCAAGTCGCCCGTTGGTATCGATGTTCCCCCTGTTTGCACCAGGATTCATTTTCTTCACGCAAGTACCAACACCTGGAGTTCC
>JANNNN010000710.1:0-3480 GCA_031398555.1 Planctomycetia bacterium
GACCGAAGGATGCTTGATCCGAACACGATCGACGGTAGCCACAGCCTCTGACATGTACTTGATGGCTTCGTCACCTCGTCGTGTGACTTTGCAGATTTGTCCCAAGGCGCGCAGCGTTTCGGCTAGTTGCAGTTGATGATAGGAAGTGGCAAGTTTACTGTCACTTGGGTGCTGATAAACCGCTAAGGATTCGAGCAAAAGTGCTTCCGCTTCGCGACACCGGGAAAGACTTCGATGAAAGAGACCGGTTCCAAGTTCTGACTGAGCGCTGGCAAGATTGAGCAACGTTTCTTGGTCGTTCGGCTGCTCTTTCGCCAGATTAGCCCAGTCTTCGATCGCCATCCTTGCGAATGCCTCCGCCTGTTCAAACTGTTGCGTCTCAATCGCTAGCCCCGACTGCAAGATACGCACTCTGGCAAGCGTTGAACGAACCAAAGCCGACTTCGGTTCAGACTGTAGCAAACGCTCGAGAATTTCCACGGCCATATTCGCGGCAACTTTACCTTCAACCGCCTTGTTGGAGCGGCCAAGCAGTTGGCCAAGAGGGTAATAACACTTGGCTAATTCAAAGTCGCAATTTTCGCGTTCGAGGCGATCTGAATTGAGGCGATCTGAATTTGTGTCCGAGAGGTTGTTGGCAAGCGTTCGGTATTCCTCAATCGCCAAACCAAACGACACGATCGCTTGGTCAACTGAATCGATCTCCATGGACAGTCGACCAAGCATGGCGTGAGCCTGGGCTAAGTCGATGCGAGCGGCACCGGATCTATTTCGCAATTCGACCAGTTGCTTCTGAAACTCAACTGCCGACGTTAGCAATTCCTTGCGCAGCGGTCTGAGATCCTGCTCTTTCAGTCGCAGGTCCTCGCTTACTTTGGAACAGAATTGGTCGACCGCCGAGATAGCGAGATTCAAGTTACTGTTAGCTGCTGTAAGGTTGGCTTGCGACTGATGGTGCAATCGCCCAAGGCGGACTGCTTGCCAGGTTCCGATGACAGCCGCGGCAACCAGCAGGCAGCCCACAGCCGTCGCGATAACAAGTAGCTTTTGATTTCTGCTGGCAAACTTCTTGAATCGATAGGCGAAGGTGGGTGGTCCAGCTTGAACAGGCTCACTCGATAGGTAACATTGAAGATCTTGGGCGAGCGCGTTGGTGGTTTCGTAACGGCGCCCGCGATCTTTTTCCAAACACTTGAGGCAGATCCAGTCCAATTCGTTAGCGACTTGTTTTCGCAATTGTGACGGCGTAGCCTGTCGATTGGCAGCGATGGCCTCTGCATCAGCGATTTCGACATACTGTTGACTAGGCCGAACCGGCTCAGCTTCACGGATCAAGCGTAATCGCTCTCCGAAACTGGCCTTGCGTAATCGTTCCGGTGAGATTGGGGCCGTGCCGGTTAACAATTCGTAAAGCATTGCTCCTAACGCAAAGACATCAGTACGAGTGTCAACATCTGCATGGGAGGTATCAGCTTGCTCAGGAGCCATGTACTCAAACGTGCCGATGATCTGACCAGTTTGGGTTACCCGCTCCTGCTCAGGCATGTCAGCATGGGTGGCCCTAGCGACGCCAAAATCGATGACCTTAGGTACGGCCTGCCCATCCCTGACAGTAACCAATACGTTGGAGGGTTTTAGATCACGATGAATGATCCCCTTTTGATGCGCATGTTGCACCGCCTGACAGACCTCAACCAGTAACCCGACTCGTTGTCCAATTGTGTATTGCTCCTGGTCGCAAAACGTGGTGATATGCACGCCTTCGACCCATTCCATAGCAATGAATGGATTGCCATCGGGCGTAGTCCCTGCATCGAGAACGCGGGCAATATGAGGATGGTCCATAAGCCCCAGCAAATGGCTTTCGTGCGAGAATCGGGCAAGCATCGATGCGGTCGCAAGACCATGACGGATGACCTTAATGGCCACTTGTCGACGGATCGGCTTCTCTTGCTCAGCTTGGTAGACTTCGCCCATGCCACCTTCGCCGGCCAAGCGTATGAGGCGATAGGGTCCTAGGGATTGCCCGCAAAGGCTGTCCCTTGCGAGTTGAGGAAACGTATCTTGCACCCATAAATCAGCGACCGGTGTCTCGAGAAAATTGCCTAGTTGGGGTGTGAGCGCCAGCAGCTTTTCGACTTGCGCACGCATCTTAGGATCGCCGGCACATGCGGTGTTTAGATAGTTTTCACGTTCATGCAGGTCGCATAGCTCCATCGCCCGCATGAAAACATCATCAATCGTTATGGCTGCCGACATGGCAACTCCATCAGGTTAGTTCAATTGAATTGTTGCTTTGGGAAGGTTCAATGCCGCAGTTTAGCCGCGTGCGGGCGAGGACGCCGGCGAGGACGCCCGAGCTCCGGAAACCCTGATGTCCCGTCGCTTGAAACTCCAGGTCCCCGCCGCCTCACTTTTCCCGCTGGCTGACAAGCTTCCAAACGCGTCGTTAGTGATTAGTGCGATTTTTCCTGCTGCTCTTGATCATCCGCTTGCGAGCCGCTCAAAAAGCCATGCACGTGCGAATTGCCAATAGCGATGTGCGGTTGCTAGGCCAATCCCCATGGCTTCTGCCGCTTCAGCGTTGGAAAGCCCCGCGAAGTACCGCAATTTGACGACCATCGCTTTATCTGGAAACTCTGCTTCCAGTTGCTTTAACGCATCGTGGACTGCCAAAATCTGCTCGGCGGAGGAATCTCCCGCTAGGGATTCGGGAGCGAATTCGACCCGCTTCAATTCGCCGCCGTGTTTAACGCAGTTCTTTCGGCGAGCGTTTTCGACGAGGATTCTCCGCATGGCTTCGGCGGCAGCGCCAAAAAAATGCCCACGGCTGTTCCACTGATCCCGACCGGTGCTATCCACCAGACGAAGAAAGGCCTCATGGACCAGCGCCGTTGGTTGGAGAGTTTGCCCAGCAGATTCCCTAGCCATCTTGGCCGCCGCCAGCCTCCGCAACTCGTCGTACACCAACGGCAGCAACTGTCCGGAGGCCTGCAGTTCGCCTTCAATAATCGATTTAAGAATCTTAGTTACCTCGCTCATAGATGCAATTCTATCTGTCTCAAGCCCCAATTTCTAGCTGCGCAAAGGCTCGCTCGCATATGGAATCGAAACATCCAAGAGCGGACAGGTAACGGACAGATACGAGCATCTGCAAGAGGACAAGTAAAACTGCGTTCGAGATTGCTCTTCAGGAGTGATTGTCGAAAAGTTTCAAATTTTCAGGAACTCACTGATCAACTTTGGGACCTATTCTCGCACTGCCTATTAGCCCAGACCATTCAGGTGAAGGTAGCGAAAGTCGTCAAGGGTCTTCGTTTAACTTTAACCGTCAGCCGATAGGCGTGCGCGCGTCAACTGAGTTTATGAGCCGCCAGCTGAACACGTTTGAGTGCATATTGTTGACTTTACTTCCCCCCAAACATCTCTTGGAGTTGACCCGTGTTTAAGTGGATTAAAAGTTGTGTGCGTGCTCTTAGC
>JANNNN010000711.1:0-7175 GCA_031398555.1 Planctomycetia bacterium
AGAACCTCTTCTAGCAAAGTAAGGTCTTCATGAAATCACTTCAACGAACGTGTATTGCAATCTTGTTAGCTGCAATTTATTTGAAACCTTCGATTTTAGTGAGCGACGAACCGCCTTCAATCCGTCACTCATATCTTGTAATGGGTGCCAAAACGGCCATCATCGACGAGGCGGGAAAGGCGGTATGGGAGTACAGTGGCGGGTCGAGGGATGGGTTCGTTTTACCCAATGGCCACCTACTGATCGCTTTTTCAAATCGAGTTGAAGAGGTTTCGCGTGACAAGCAAATTGTTTTTTCTTATACGCTCAGCAAAGAGAATCGCGAAATCGGAACGACTCAGCGACTTTATAACGGCAATACACTTGTTACTGAGTTGGGCGGCCGACCGCGATTACTGGAGATTAGTCCTAAGGCTGAAGTTGTGAATGAAATTACCTTACAGCCAGAGACCGACAATGCGCACATGCAGACTCGCATGGCACGTCAACTTCGAAGCGGTAATTTTTTAGTTCCTCACCTGCTTGCGTTTGCGATCAAAGAGTACTCACCGCAAGGCGAAGTGGTACGAACCTTCAAGACCGACTTCGATGTACTTGGCGGACGTCCTGCGGAAAATTGGCCATTCACGGCAATTCGATTGGACAACGGTAACACAGTCGTTTCGCTTACGCATGGCAATAAAGTTATCGAACTGAATCCGCAAGGTGAAATCACCTGGAAAGTAACTAATGACGATGTCGGTGGACTTTTCAAAGACCCTTGTGGATCGCAGCGATTGGCCAATGGCAACACCGTCGTTGGCAGTCATGCCGCTAATACAGGAATCTCGATGGTTGAGGTCACTCCTGAAAAGAAAATCGTTTGGACCAGCGACCATCCACTTGCTGCAGGTGTGCACCACTTTCAAATTTTGACCACCAATGGCGTTGCAGAGCCCGGCATGCCGCTAAAGTGATGTGCTAGAGTAGGCGGGTCGAATATCTGGTGCGGCGGATTCACAGACTTGAGATCCGATGAGCGAATGTGCGCGCTAAGCACAAATGGTTGCATCGGAACCGTTACATGGTGTACTGTATGCGTATCACCTGATTCACGGTCCTTAGGCGGAGGCACGTTATGCAGTGGTTTACACTTCGACCGACATTCGATATCCAACTGCTGGAAACGCGTGACCATGCGGTTGAGAAAATTGATCGTGCCTACGGGCTTGTTGAAAACAAAAAACACTTCTTGCTATTCGGCGAGTACGGTGAACTCCATCTGCCGGCCAGTGAACATCGTGTGTGGTCACCGCAACTTTCGTTTAGTGTTAATCCACGTGGTGATCATTCCTTCATCCATGGACGGTTCGCTCCGCGACTGGAAGTTTGGATGTTTGTGTGGATCTGCTATCTGACGTTTGCGTTTACAGCATTTTTCGGATTCATCTTCGGATTTTCGCAGTTCATGATAGGTGCGAACGCGTGGGGGACATGGATTGGAGTAACCTCGCTGCTGCTTTGGGGTGCGCTCATTGCGATCGCTCACATTGGTCAACAATTAAGCTCGGACCAGATGCATACGTTACAGACGCAGCTAGCGGATTTTCTAAGCCGAGCGGAACTTTGTCGGCGAGAGCAGTGAATCCGTAGCTGGTTTCGTGAGAAACTGAAGCGGTATTGGATTTTCTACCGCTTATTCGATATTTTCAGTGACCAAACCGGTTTCTCACGAAACCAGCTACCTGAACAGTGCGGCTAATATTCTGTAGCTCGCGGCAGCTTGCGAGGAAACGGAACGTCCGCTGGCTTCGGTAGCGGTCCTTCATTGTGCTCAAGCCACTGTAGGCGATCCAGTTCGGTTGCATAGTATCGCAGCCACGTATCTTCGTCGGCTTCATCCAAGCAGCGCCAGCACAGATAGTTACCTTTGAGGTTCACCTGCTTCTCGCAGGCTGGCAGGATGTCTCGGTAGATCAACGTGTACAGTTGACGATCGGTCAGATGCTCAGTCATCTCGAGAACAACGCGAACTAGGAACAAACGATCAATGGTGTCGTAGAGCAGTTCTCGAAGCATGTCGCTGTCAAGACGCTCGGGACTTGGTACGATCAGCGGCGGCACGGACCAGCGACTGATCGGTAGCGCAGGAGCGCGTTCCCAAGCGAGCATGGATTCCAGGAAGTCATTTTCTTCGCGCAGGTTCATCTGCCGAAAACTGACCAGTGCAACCGACTCGTCCACGTAGGGCTCAAGCTCGTCGCGAAGTCGGGCGTTGCGTAGCAGCAATTCGACTTCTTCAGGTGCGGGTGAAAGGTGGCTCATAAGACTTTGTTCTGTAGTGTTTGGCGTCGTTGAGGCTCGGAATCCAATCCGAGTGCCCGGACAATCAACTTGCGCTGACACGTTCGACTTTATCCGCCGCGCGTAAAAGCTCAATACATTTCTTGAGCAATTCCTCTGTTCCTCGCTAAACTGAATAAACGCACATCGCAAAAACCACACGACCCGCAACATTTAACAGCGAAAAACACTGGATTTGATCAAGTCCTACGAGAAACCACACTTGCCTTTGGCACAGTCGAGGGCTTGGCTGGCTGCCGAAAACCTTAATGCAAGCTTCTTTTCGATTCGATTGAAGCTGAACTTAGACTGCACGTAAAGTCGTTACGATTGTTACAAGCTTCCTAGCCGAGATGACCGTATCAACCAACGCCATTTCCCTCTAGAAAGTGCCTGCAAGGAACCGCTAGCTTTAAAAACTTACCTAAAGTGACATTCACGCAGCGCCCCGATTTTTGTTACACCGAAGGACAGAAATTTTTTTGAACAGCACGGAAGTTTGCGTAAGAAAGCGAACGTCACTTGGGACGTATTATTTGCGTGGCAAATCAAAAGGGTGGCGTCGGCAAAACGACGACTGCTATCAACTTGGCTGTCGGATTGGCCAAAGCTGGTGAGCGGACGCTGCTGATCGACCTGGATCCACAGTGCAATGCGACTAGCGGTGTGGGGCTTGAGCCTGCCGAGCGGCATCCACTTCTGCTTGAAACGCCCCTGAAGGAAAGTCTGCTAGCAACGCGTTGGGACAACCTTCAGCTGCTGCCTGGAAGTCGAAGTTTCGTCGATGTGGATCGACTGGAGCGTGGGGCGATTAGCGATTCAGCTACTTTGCGTCAGCATTTAGATGCGGGGATGGGGAGCTTTGATTTTGTGTTGATCGACTGTCCACCGTCGCTTGGGCAACTTACGCAAGCTGCGCTGACGGCGAGTACCGAGGTTCTGATGCCGATCCAGTGCGAATTTTACGCGATGGAGGGGCTAACACAGATGATTCACGTGATTCGTTCAGTAATGAAGCAAGGAAATGGCAGACTGGCCTTTGGCGGAATACTACTCACCATGTATGATCCGAACCTTGAGTTGACTCATGAAGTCGATACGGAGGTCCGCGAGTTTTTTGGTGATATCGTGTTCGATACAGTGATTCCGCGTGACGTAGCAGTATCGGAGGCTCCGAGTCATGGGGTGGGCGTGATGGATTACGCTCCTCGTTCGCGCGGCTGCCGCGCCTATATGGAATTGTGCATGGAGGTACTGGAACGTGACTAAAGATCGAAGACTAGGACGCGGTTTAGCGGCTCTGCTGGGCACTCCAACCGAAGAGGATATGACGGTTGATAGTGCCGTAACTTCACATGCTTCGACAGCACCCAAGCCGACGGGCATGGCAGGTTCAAAGTCCAACGAATCAGAAGCCGATGCTGCCAGTCTCCGCATCGCCGAAGGCACCGAACGCGCTTCCAAGCTGGATCGAGTCACCGGTGCGGTTCCTCTCGACGCCAGTGAATCACGCGTGCGCACATTGGAGTTGAGCGTATATGAAATTGATAACAATCCGTTTCAACCAAGACGCAAATTCAACGAAGAAGAAATCGCTGCGTTAGCCGAGAGTTTAAAAGAGCACAAGCAACTGCAACCGGTACTTGTTCGTCGCGTTGGCGATCGTTACCAGTTGATCAGCGGCGAGCGTCGACTGCGGGCCACGATTCATGCTGGACTAAAAACAATTCGCGCCGAAGTTCGCCAAGCCGACGATCGCTTGGTCGCTGAGTTGGCCATTGTCGAGAATTTGCAGCGCAAAGATCTCGACGCCATCGAGAAGGCTCTTTCGTTCCGGCGCTATTTGACCGAGCATAAATGCACACAAGAAGATCTGGCCAGACGATTGAAGATCGATCGCAGCACGATTGCAAACCTCATGCGATTGTTGGAGCTTCCGGAAGAAATTCAACAGTGTGTTCAAGCCGACAAGCTGACCGCGGGCCACGCGAAAGCGCTCCTGCCGCTGGGCAACGATGACCAGCAGTTGAACTTTGCGAAGCGTATTGAACGCGAAGCGTGGTCAGTGCGTGAAACAGAGCGTCGCGTAGCGGAGCAATTGGAGAGCGAAGATGGTGTCGTCAATTTATCGCCGCCTAAGCCATCGTCGCGTAAGCGTGTTATGACCCCACAGATCGCGTCCCTTGAGCAACAGCTGCGTCTAACGCTTGGCACGAAAGTCGAAATCCGACAAGGCACGCGCGGAAACGGAAAAATTACAATTCAGTTTTCTAGTGCTGCCGAATACGAGCGACTCATTCAGTTGATGTGTCCCGATCGCAAATCGGCCGCAGCTTAGCCAACGCTATGAAGGACTACTTGGCTTCAACCACGAATTCGGTTGGGTAGCTGGCAAAGCACCGGTTCCTTACGAAACCAGCTACACCCACAAAATCCGAAATGATTTCCAGATGCACGAGTCCGTCAACTCGTGCATTTTTCGTTTGCATTGTGATGGAAAATCCATAATACAGCATCCATCTTACCACAAATACAACAATATAAGCCCTTTTCGATTGCAACTCACTGGAGGATGATTCCCAGCTTAAATAAACTGGAAACTTGATCTTGCCATTCCATTGCCCATTCTTTCCAGAATTTGCAGCCAAAAATGATCAAGCGTAAGTCAGCCCAACCGACGCGAAGGCCGAGAAGTTCGAGAAGTCTCAAGAACGCCCCGGCGAAGCCGCCTGCCAAACCACGGCAAAAATCTCAACCGGTAAAGGCTCGAGGGAAAAAACGGGCCACTTTGGCGGTGCTAGTTTATCTATGCGGCGACTGTCACATCAAGAAGTTTACCGATCAGTATCTGGATAGCCTGCTTCGTGCTGCACCAACGGATCACATTCACTTACTTGTTCAGTATGATACTCCTGATGGCGCGAATCGCTATTTAGTGCGTGCGGGGACCCGCGGACACGAGAAGCAAGAAGTTCGTCGGGCCGTGAACACTGGTGATCCGTGCGCGCTCCAAGAGTTTCTCGAGTGGGGCCTGACAGAGGTTTCAGCGGAGCATCACGTCCTTGTACTTTCAGGTCTTGGGATAAATCCACGCTATGTGCGGCAGAGTCTGCCGTTGGATAGCCTTCCCGAGTCGTTGCAGAAAGTACGCGGCGGAAAACCGCTAGACCCCAATCAGCCAAAGTACAGCAAAGAATTTTCGGAAAAGGTTGCTCAACTTGGTCCCGAAGATCTCAACAAGTACCGCGATGCGATTCATCAGCGAACTTTTTCGATATGTCATGACTTCAGCAATTCAGGGGCGCTGGAGGTCACGGCACTCCGCGATGCTTTGATCAACGCAAGCCAGTACTTTGACGAAGTAAAAAAGGACAATCGATTCGAATTGATCTTAATGCATGCGGGTGCAACTGCCTTTGTTGAGGTCCTGTTTGAACTTGAAGGGCTCGCTCGAGTGTACGTCGGTTCGTCCGATCGATTGCCTGACGAGGGACTGCCATTTAAAGAAATCCTTGGAAACTGGGATCGTGCGATTGCTAAGCCCGAAAGAAAAACGGACAAAGTTCCTTTCGCGCATCACTTAGCAACGAGCTTCTTAGACACAGTTCGAGCGGAACCGAAGAAGGCCAGTTCAACACTTGATACTCTCATCGCCGTAAACCTCGATACTCTCGATGAAGTCGCGCGTGTGCTTGATGCGCTGGCAGTGGCATTGCTTCACAGTATCGGCGACTGGCACGTGCTCGACGCACTCCATAACACGGTGAAGAGCATTGGAGAACATTCCATTCACGTGGCTGAGCCGGGAAGTAGAAAACTAAGCACAAATATGACAAGTGCATTGGATGATATTGAGTTTGTTCCCGCTGTCGATCTATTCGTACTGTTAGCCAACCTCGAAAAGTCGTTCGCACGCAAGCTCGAACAGTCGACACCAACTGCATCGACCAATTCTAACAATCAATCAACTGTACCGGTTTCTTTTGGCCAGCGTGATCGTGTCCAAAAGATTTATAAACTGATCCGAAAGACAGTCGCCCACTTGAATTCTCAGCATTTGCTGGCGGATGACTCGCAGGACGGTTCGTTGTTATTGCTTGAACAAGAATCGAGCAGCGGCGCAAAGGGGCTCAATATTTTGCTTCCAACCCTGCGGAATGCGGACGAGATCGCGAGAGAGGAAGGAAAAATCTATTCGCTTTCAACGCCAAGTTATTCGAAGTTGAATTTCTCACGCCGTGTTCATTGGTCTGCTCTGGTCGGCGCCGTGCTCATGATCCACGAGAAGCCGCATGCGCTTTGGCGGGTAATTAGTTCCATGTTGGCCGATGCGAGTAGTCCGGCTCGCGATGCAGTTCTAAGCCGATTGATCAGCAAGCAATCCGTGGTTTCGCGATTGCGTGGCCAGTTCCGTTCGCTGGGCGATTCCGAATCACTAACAATGTCGTTTGATTTCCTTGACAATGGCGATAAAGATATTGCAAACTTCCAAGTCCGCCTTGAGCCCTCGCTAGGCGGTAGTATTGTCTATCAGCAGGCAAGTCGCGTTTACAAATCCACGCTAAATTCTACGTGGCGAAATCTTAATGCACTGCTGGATGATTCGAGACCGATGGAGGATCTCGTCGCACGCTTGCGAGCACTTGGCGCTTCATTGGGTGAAGACATCATTCAAGACATGATCGAGAGGTTGGCAATTGAACGCGCGTCGATCCTAAAGAACGGAGGTGAGACGCCACACTTAACACTACAGATGCCACGTGAGTTTATGCGATTCCCTTGGGAATTAATGAGCGATGGAAAGGGCATGCTCTGCGAGCGTTACTCACTTGGCCGTCAAGTTTTCATGGAAT
>JANNNN010000719.1:0-3636 GCA_031398555.1 Planctomycetia bacterium
GGGAAATGTATCTACAGGCGGCTGGCTATTGCGATGGATCTCGCTAGCACTCATTGCTACTGGAATTTTGATGCAAAACAACGGTGCACCATGGTTCTTGGGGATATCGGCTTTCGCAATTTTGTTATTCCAATTTGTGCCGACCGCCATTCAGTTGCAAAAGAACTATCTTCGAAATCGTGAACGTCCAACCAAAGCTGCGGGAGGTCAACCACCATCAGATGGTAATGCAGGCTCGGTTGTTACAACGTCGATATTCATCTTCTTAGCTTCTTCATTCTCCATGTCCACTCCAAACCGCCTGTTGGCGGTCGACGAACCGGCAACTGCAAAGACTTTAACTCCGGCTAGTACAAATGAGTTAGATATCATTCAATCAGCCAGTTCTTTAATTCAAAAGTGGAACTTGTCCAATCGCGAGAAACGCCTGACAGCCTCAGCCGACATCACATTTGAAGGTCGGCCTGGTGATCGCTTCATGCTGCTTCGAGCTCCGGCGGTGTTAACACAGTTTAACGGCGAAGGTCTACGACTGAGTAAAGTAGAACTGCCGAATCAAGGTGTGACCTACGTCGTTACTATTCCGTCGGTGGAAAAGCCGACCGAGGACAGGCCTGCTGCAGACAAGTCCGCGAAAGACGTACAACCATCAAAGCAGTACACCGCAACCTTCCAATTCCAATTGGAAGGCATCCAAGCCGCTGAAGGCATTCCGGTTTTGACGGGCAGCGCCGCGCTGCAGCAAATCGATCTCAGCTACGACGAAGTGAATTGGGAAGTGGTTTGCGAATCGGCAGCGAGAATTGAAGCAGTAGCGGCAGCAGATCCACAGACTGATGCAAAAACAGCTCAAGTGAAAATTCTGCTTGGACCAGGTTCAGCAAAGATTCGACTGCGACCGCAGACTCGCGATTTGACAACCGAGCAGACACAGTTCTTTGTGGAAGGGGCTGGACTCTACACACCTGGCCCGGGTGTCATCGATGGCAAACATCGCTTGAAGATTCGCACGTCGCAAGGTCGAGTGAAGCAACTGAGTATTGCGATCCCATCGGGGCTGACGGTCAGTTCAGTAGACGGTCCCGTGAGTTCTTGGCAGTTCGACGCCGACAAGAGCCGTTTGCAATTGCAGATCGATTCAGCGACGCCACCCGAGTTTACCGTTACGGTGGAAACGCAGCGTGGCCTCGATGCATTACCCACAACTGTGGAGCTTTCACCGCTGCGGGTCGAGGGCGCGGGCGGCGAAGTCGGGCTGATCGCCTTGGCCTTTGGAACTGAAGCACAGCCAGAGAATGTGCAATCCGAAACGTTATCGCAGGTCAATTTAGGTGACTTCGATGCCACACTGCTGACGAACCCACAAACGACTTTGCATCGCGTTTATCGCTATGGCTCTCAGGCTGGCAGCCTGTCCGTTCAAGTTTCACCCGTCGCACCCGAAGTGCGAGTAGTTAGCAAGCAGGTGGTTTCGTTTGGCGATGAACGGGTTGTGCTGAGCATCAACTTTGTGACCGAGATTACCCGCACTGGATTGTTCCAATTGAGCTTTGCGTTGCCGACAGGCCTGGAAGTAGAATCGCTGACCGGCGAAGCACTGCATCACTGGTCTGAGCTAAGCGATAACGGTCAACGACAGATCGTCATGCATTTAAAAGGGAAAACGATTGGCACACAGAAGTTCTCGTTAACACTCGCAGGAACTGTACCGAGCGACGCCACGGAATGGCCCGTTCCGCGTTTCGAGTTGAACGAGTCGATTCGGCAGTCGGGCGATTTAATTGTGCAGCCGATTACGGGCATTCGACTGCGAACTATTTCGCGTCAAAATGTTTCGGAAGCCGATCCGCGTTCGCTGGGAGCAAAGGGACAGGGGGCCCTTGCGTTCCGACTGTTGCAACGCGACTGGAGTCTTCAGTTAGGCATTGAAAAACTTTCGCCATGGGTCACTGGTCAAGTTCTACATGATGTAACTCTGCGCGAGGGGCAGACTCGCTCCACTCTGCTAGCCGACTTTACCGTTCAGAACGCAGCGATTCGCACGCTGGTAGTTAAACTACCTGCGATGGGGGCCGACGAAATCAAAACTTTACGAGCCAATGGTGAAACAGTTAGCGACTTTGTACGCTCGACTCAGGATGAAAGCGTATGGGAATTGCGATTCAAACGTCGAGTCATAGGACCGGTGCAGTTTCAGATTGAGTATGAACGTCGCGGCGAACGGGCAGGCGATCAGGAGTCGCTGAACTTAATTGAATTCCCCGACGCGCGGCAAATGGGATATTACTTTGCCATACGAGCCGGTGGAAGATTGGAAATTGAAGCTGGCACGTTGACTCAAGGTTGGCAACGTAGCGACTGGAGCACGGTCCCGCAGTCGTTGCGTGAAGCAGGCAATCGAAACGCACCCGCTTTGACACTGCGAGCGATGGCGCCCACAACTCCGCTGAGTTTGCGAGTCATCAGGCACTCGTTGGCCGATGCACTCAAATTGCGAGTCGCATCCGGTACGCTGACCACGGTTCTCTCACCGACCGGTGACCAACTCACCGCCGTCGACGTGAACATGGAGGTGATTCAACGAAGCAGTTTAAGTGTCCAACTTCCTGCTGGCAGCGAACTGTTTAGCATTTTTGTCAATGGCGAAAGCGTTCATTCCATTCGGCAAAAGGTCAGCAACAACACTTGGCAGTTCTACATCCTTTCTGGAATCGATGATGGTACCGCTCAAGTTCGGTTTGTCTATTCGCTCACCGGCGATAGCTTACAGAAGCTTAAACTCGTAAGTCCGCAGCTCAACGTTCCATTGGAAAATATCCAGTGGAACGTGATCGTACCTAGCGGTTTTCAACTGATCGATAGCGATGGAAATTTGGAACTGGTTGGACAGGGTAACAAAGCGAACTATGATCGCCAATCGTATCTATCGAGCATTAAAGGCAACCAGCAAGATCAGGCCCAACAAGCAGCCAAGCTGCTTGAGCAAGCCAATCAATTGCTACAGGCCGGTCAGCAGTCGAAGGCTCAGTGGGCATTCAACAATGTTGCCAATCGTTATGCACTCGACGCTGCATCGAATGAAGATGCTCGTGTGCAGCTTGAAAATTTGCAGACGCAGCAAGCTATTGTGGGATTGAACACGCGTCGTCAACGATTGTTCTTGGACAGTAATCGTGGGGACGCTGCAATCGCTGACAATGAGCAAATGCGGCAGGCTGCGGCGATCAATCCCATATTGCAGCAAGAGCTATTAAATTATCGCCCGCAAGAGTTGAGTCAACTGTTGGCTGGCAATAGCAAAGAGGACAACGCCATACTTCAACAAATCGCCGGACGACTCGTTCAGCATCAACGCACAACTGAGCCAGCTCCGCAAGCGATCATCATTAGTTTGCCCGAAGATGGAAACATTTACACTTTTCGCCGCAGCGTGCAAGTTGCCGAGAATTCACCGCTTGAGCTCCAGCTAGAGTTTGGTTCGCAATACAAACTTCGCGCTTGGCAATGGATGCTGTTAGGTGGGCTCGTTGGTTTAGTCGCTGCTGGACTAGCGTCAAGTGCGCGCGGGCCCAACTTGCGGGCAGAGTCCATTTAGTACGCGAGCAAAATTAATCGCGAGCGGTTTGACATTTTCAA
>JANNNN010000752.1:0-5572 GCA_031398555.1 Planctomycetia bacterium
CCATACCGTCGGTGCCAAGCACGAAGTAGTCGCCTGGAATGTAACGTGTCAATTGTTCAGGCCGCGCGCGGACGTGATCGCTGGCGGCGATGAATGGACCTTCGACACCTTCAAGCACGGTCTCAATGTAGCTCTTCTTCGGAGTCTCATCAGGGTGTAAGAAATTCCAACGTTCGCAAGTCTGAGCGTCGCGGCGAAGTTGCGTGTAACTGGTCACGCTCCACAGGTCGCTAGCGATGTTAAATTTTTCCGCCAGAATCTCTTGGGCGTTTTGAGCACATCGAAGAATCGGACCGGTGCCGAAAAGTTGCACGCGAGCCTTTGGCTTTTTGGACACTTCGCGACTTGCGAATTTGTAAATGCCCTTAATGATGCCATCTTCCACGCCTTCCGGCATATCAGGCATTTCATAGTTTTCGTTGCCGACCGAGATGTAATAGATGGCGGTTTCACCATCCTGGTACAGCTTCTTCAATCCGTCCATGATGATCACGGTGGACTCGTACATATATGCCGGGTCGTACGCGCGAATCAATGGGAAGGCAATCGCGTTTAAGTGGCTGTGACCGTCTTGATGCTGAAGACCTTCGCCGTTTAGCGTCGTCCGACCCGAAGTTCCGCCAAGTAAAAATCCCTTGGCTCGCATGTCACTCGCCGCCCAGATCAAATCGCCAACGCGCTGGAATCCGAACATCGAATAGTAGATGTAAAACGGAATCATATTGACGCCATGCGTGGCATAAGCAGTTCCAGCAGCGTTAAAGCTTGCCATTGAGCCAGCTTCGGTGATGCCCTCTTCGAGTATTTGCCCGTCAGCAGCTTCCTTGTAGTAGCTTAATGATTGACTATCGACGGGTTCGTACAGTTGGCCACCATGCGCATATATTCCAACTTCTCGGAACATCGGCTCCATACCGAATGTTCGTGATTCATCTGGAACAATTGGAACAATCTGTTTGCCGATTTTTGGATCTTTAACCAATCGCTGCAACAGACGGACAAAGCCCATCGTTGTGCTAATCTCTTTGCCGCCGCTCCCTTTTACATACGTCGCATAATCTTCAAGCGTTGGTACTTCCATTGTAGGAACGACAGTCGGTCGACTTGGCACTGGCCCACCGAGCGTCTTGCGGCGCTCGCGGAGATACTTCATCTCGATGCTCGACTCGGGTGGCTTATAGAAAGGCGCATGCACCACTTCTTCGTCGCTGATTGGGATGCCAAACCGACTGCGGAATTCTAAAAGCTCTTGTTCGTTCAGCTTCTTTTGATTGTGAGCGATATTGCGGCCTTCGCCTGCTTCGCCCAGTCCATAACCTTTGATCGTTTTGGCTAAGATGACAGTCGGTTGGCCCTTGTGTTCAACGGCCGCTTTGTACGCAGCATAGACTTTGTCTGGATCGTGTCCGCCGCGGCGCATCTTCTCAAGTTTTTCATCGGAGAAGTTCGCGACCATCGCGGCGAGTTCCGGGGACTTGCCGAAGAAGTGCTCGCGAATGTACGAGCCCGGCATACCGCCGTACTTTTGGTATTGACCATCGACGACTTCGTTCATCCGTTCGACGAGTTGCCCGGTTTCGTCGTGTTCGATCAGCGCATCCCAGTCACCGCCCCAGACAACTTTGATGACATTCCAGCCCGAACCACGGAAGACCGCCTCCAGCTCTTGTATGATCTTGCTGTTACCGCGGACAGGGCCGTCAAGCCTTTGCAAGTTGCAATTGATGACGAAGGTTAGGTTATCCAGCTTCTCGCGGGCCGCCAAATGCAACGCCCCCCAACGACTCGGGTTCATCGCATTCACCGTCACCCAAGAACGCCCACACGCGTTGATTCGAAGTGTCCTTGATACCACGGTCGCGGAGATACTCGTTAAAGCGAGCTTGATAGATCGCCATCAAAGGGCCGAGACCCATCGACACCGTTGGGAACTCCCAAAAACCAGGCATCAACCACGGATGCGGGTAACTTGAAAGACCGCTGACTTCTTGCAGTTCGCGGCGAAAGTTCTCCAAGTTCTCAACGTTCAAGCGGCCTTCGACGAACGCTCGCGAGTACATGCCTGGCGACGCGTGACCTTGGAAGTAAATGATGTCGCCGTCGTAGCCCGATTCGCCGCGGCCCTTGAAGAAGTGATTGAAACCCACTTCATAGAGAGTAGCACTCGATGCGAAAGTGCTGATGTGACCGCCGAGACCGTCGTTCTTCTTGTTCGCTCTTTGCACCATCGCCATCGCATTCCAGCGAATGATGCTTTTGATACGGCGCTCGAGCTCACGGTTGCCGGGATAAGCAGGCTGCTTGTGAGCCGGGATTGTGTTGATGTAAGGCGTGTTGACTTCGAGCGGAACGTCGACACCTTCTTGACGCGCTCGCGTGTCCATCGACTTGAGAAGATACTTGACGCGCTCCGGACCTTTGCTCTTCAGAACGTAGTCGAGAGAGCCTTGCCACTCGGACGTTTCTATCGGATCGGTATCAACGGGGGCTGGAATTTGTCCGTTGGCCACCACCGCAGACTCATCATCAGAAACGATTTCGGCATCTGCCATATCAACTCTCCGGTTTTAGAACGACGTGCCTTCAACCGGTAACTTGCTTACCAGTTGACGTTCTTTTCAATTTGTATTTTGTACGAAGTGCTTCAAATATTAACTTGGGCTCAAGCAGATTCTGTACTAATCTTCCCAATTATCCAAGTCCAACCGCTAGGCTGGCAAGCTCTCGTCAGCCGACTTTTTGATTGTGAAAGATCAATAGTTCGTAACCTTCGTCTGACAATGTCCGACTTTAACCCTTAGTTTGCTCCTGTGGGCTGAAGAATCACCTTCATAGCGCCAGGCTCGCCTGCGTAGAGCCGCTCGAACCACGCCGGCCCTTCGTCTAAATTTGCTGTTGCCGTGATCAGCGGCTGGACTTTTATGTCCCCTCGGCTCAAATATTCTATGCATTCGGGGTATTCCCCGTTCGACGCACAGCTTCCGTAAATCGACAGTTCGCGGGTCACAATCGCTTGCAATGGCATTTCAACATTCGGCGCCAAGTTACCCACCAATGTGATTGCGCCGCCCTTACGAGTGCATTCAATAGCCGTTTTCACCGTCGGAGTTGCCCCCACCACCTCCAGCGAAACATCGGCTCCTTTGCCTCCAGTCAGCCTTTTGACTTCAGCTACGACATCGACTGATTTCGCATTCAACGTCCAATCAGCGCCCAGCGATTTGGCCACCGCCAATTTGCTATCTTCCAAGTCGACGGCGATCACACGCGCTGCTCCTGCTAAGCGAATGGCTTGCACGACCAACAAACCGATCATACCACTGCCCACGACCACGGCCGTATCGCCAAGTTTTACCGGTGTTCGGTTGGCGGCGTGCACGGCGATCGAAACGGCCTCAATCAACGCAGCGTGTTCAAACTTCAATTGCGGAGGGAGTTGGTAAGCGATGTTGTACGGCACAATGACGTACTCAGCAAACGCGCCATGGCGTTTGAATTCGTTGCAAGAAACACCTAAGACTTGGCGGTTTTCGCACAAGTTGATCGAACCCCGCCGGCACGAAGCACAGCGACCGCAAGATACAGTTGAATCAAAGGTGACTCGATCGCCCTCTTTGAAACCTTTCACTTGGTTGCCCACAGCGGTCACAATCCCAGCCGCTTCATGACCCATGACCAGTGGCGGAATGCGTCGGCCCGTTGATCCATCGTAACCATGAATATCGCTGCCACAGATCCCGCACGCCTTCACTTGGACTAACAAGTCCTCAGGCCCAACTTCCGGCATCGGCATATCGACGATGTTCAGTTTTTTGTATTCGCTAAGGAGCATGGCTTTCATGATTTTTTCTTCCGATAGAGGTTCTCCTAATCTTAGCCGTGGCAATTGCCGTGAGTAGGTGGAGATCGACAAAGCATAACTCCAACCCTTGATATCGCTATAGACCGCCACTGTTCGCTCTTCGATATCAACCATCCAAACTTGATGCGCACCCCCCTATCTCATGCCTGCAAACGCTCCTTTTGCTGAGCGAAAGGCGACACTGATCAATGCCGTTTCGGTTTATAGATCTCAGTCGCTGTACCAAAGTGAACTTCGCCAGCGTTCATCAATGTTTCACTGAGTGTTGGATGCGGGTGAATCGATTCCGTCAAATCGCGGACTTCGCAGCCCATCTCAATGGCAAGCACCGCTTCAGCGATCAACTCGCCAGCCCCTGCCCCAACGATGCCGCAGCCAAGAACGCGATGAGTCTCGGGATCGACAAGCCATTTGGTTAGCCCCTCGGTACGGCCCAAGGCTTGCGCACGACCACTGGCGGCCCAGGGATAGACCTCGACGTCAACGACGCGACCGGACTTCTTGGCTTCGTCTTCCGTCAAGCCAGCCCAAGCGATTTCGGGATCTGTAAAGACAACTGCAGGAATGGCAGCTTTGTCAAACATTACCGCTTCGCCGAGCAACACTTCGATGGCAACTTTGGCTTCGTGCGAAGCCTTGTGCGCCAGCATCGGTTCACCAGCGACATCGCCGATCGCAAAGATGTGCGGATCCGCCGTACGCTGCTGCGAATCGATCACCGCAAAGCCGCTCTTGGTCAGTTCGACTTGCGTGTTTTCTAGACCGATGCCGCGACTGACTGGGCGTCTACCGACGCTGACGAGCACTCGATCAAAACGTTCGTGACCGTATTTCCCAGGGCCTTCGAAAGTGACTTCGATTTGATTGTCAACTTCGGCCATCGAACCGACTTTGGTGTTCAAGAAAATGCGTTTGTCGAATAGTTTCTCGAGACGTTTTTGAAGCGGTTTGACAAGATCCCGATCAGCGGCCATTAGCAATCCGTCGAGCAATTCGACGACAGTTACCTTTGAACCGAGGTTGGCATACACCGAACCCATCTCCAAACCGATGTATCCGCCGCCGACGACAAGTAGCGACTCGGGGACGTCTACCAAGTTGAGGGCGCCAGTTGAGTCCATGACGCGGTCGCTGCCGATATTAAAACTCGGCGGCATAGCCGGCACACTGCCGGTCGCGAGAACGCAGTGACCGAATGTTAGTTGACGTTCGGCCGGGATCGACTCATGTTCGCCCTCAAGCCGCAGCGTGGTACTGTTCTCAAAAATGCCTTTGGCTTGGATGATGCGGACGTTGCGACGTTTGGCAAGTTGGCCAAGGCCACCGCTGAGCGTGGCGATGACCTTTTCTTTTCGAGCTCGAACTTTGTCGATGTCGATCTTAGGTTGGTCGTAAGTGACACCCCAGTCAGCGCGGAGCTCATCGACTTCTGAAATGACTCGGGCGACGTGCAGGAGTGCTTTCGAAGGAATGCAACCGCGGAGCAGGCAGGTGCCACCGAGCTTGGGTTCGGATTCGACGATCGTAACTTCCATCCCTTCGTCGGCTGCCAAAAAAGCCGCCGCGTAACCGCCGGGACCACCACCAAGAACAACCAATTCGCTATGCATCAGTTTCTACCAGTAAATTTCATGCCAACATTCGGTGAATGCGGATAGATTCCAGCTTAGAGGGCCAGAAGTCGGTAGCGGAATGCGTCAAGCATTTCGG
>JANNNN010000765.1:0-11273 GCA_031398555.1 Planctomycetia bacterium
TCGAAATGCTAGCATGTCCAGTTGGTACCAAGGAACACGAATCGGTCGTCGCCGTGTTTGCCAAAGCTCAAGTCGTTCATGCAGGATTACTTGCGGTCGGAGCGAAAAACGGCACTCCCGTAGAATGGCAACCGGCTTACAAACCGCCCACTGGAAGTGAAATACAGGTGATCGCGTTGTGGAAAGACGCTGAAGGTAAAAAACACAACATGGACACTCGCAAATGGGTCCATGAACTTGGAACGGAAAAGGGCACATTGGGCACTAATTTCATTTTCGCGGGAAGCAAGATGTGGAAAGATCCTGACACCGGTGAAGAGCGATACTTGGCTGAAAGTGGTGATTTGATTTGCGTTTCAAACTTCGCTACCGCCACGCTAGATGTTCCGCTCAACAGCTCGCAAGCCAATAGTGGGCTGATGTTCGCAGCAATGACCGATGACATTCCACCGGAAGGAACTCCAATTCGCCTAGTTTTGCAATTGATCGAAGGCAAAAAGCAGCCAGGAAGTCCCGCCGCCAAGGCCGAGGCAGAGAAAGCGTTGCTGGATGTTGCTTCTGACCCCAAGGCTTCTGAGCCGCCAAAGTAACAGGTTTTGTAGCTGGTTTTTTAAGAAACCGGATGCAAAGGAGAGGTCACTGGCATCTCCGGTTTCTTTCGAAACCAGCCACATTATCCGGTTAATAAGACTACGAAGGTGCCCCTAGAGCCGCAACGATCATGTTGGAGGAGCGTAAAGACGGTCAATCGAACTTGAAGTCATGAACGCAAGTCTGTAAGTACTTCCACCAGGGATGGTCTATGACACGTATCGATCGCTATTTATTGTTTCTCTACGTCCGAGTGCTGGTAATTTGCTTCACATCGTTAACGGGCTTGTTAATCGTGGTGCAAGTTTTCAGTAACTTGGATGAGTTTATGCGCTATGCTAAACAGCAAAACCAGAGTCTTATTAAAGTCCTTGCCGAGTACTTTGGTCCTTACACGCTGACAATCTTCGACCGATTGAGCGGGCTGATTGCGTTGCTGGCCTTGTTATTCGTAATCGCATGGCTTTACCGAACCAACGAATTCACCGCTTTGATGGCCGCTGGTGTGACGAAATGGCGTGTCGTCCGGCCTTTGTTCGCAGCTTCCGCCGTAGTGGTTCTGACGGCAGTACTTCTGCGCGAAGTCGCGATTCCTCAATTTCAAGATAAACTCGATCGCAACCCCCAAGACCTAAGCGGGGAAGTGGCAAGGCCGATCAAGCCGGCTTTCGATCATCGCATGAACGCACTTTTCACTGGAAGGCATCTTTTACCAGTCAAGCAAGAGATCGTCGATCCGACTTTAAGACTGCATAGCGGACCGGTCCGAACGGCATGTGGTCGACAGATTTCGGCTGCAACGGGTACTTATCAAGTCGGCACCAACGGGCGTCCGACCGGATATTTGCTCCGCACCGTCGTGCAGCCGAAGAATATTGATTCAATCGAATCCATTTATGCACTCGATGGTTCACCTCTGCTTCTTACACACAAGGATACCGGTTGGCTCGAACCGAATACGGTCTTTTGGGTGACCAATACGGAATTTGAAATGCTCCGCGGCGGTGGTGCTTGGAAGCAATTTGCGTCGACGAGCGAGTTGATCTCCCATTTCCGGTCGGATCAGCAATCCGAGGGCAACGCGATGCGGATACAGATCCATCAACGCTTCGTAAGGCCATTTATCGACGGCACTTTGTTATTGCTAGCGATCCCCGTGCTGTTGACTCGCAATGATCGGCACGTGTTCATGGTCGCCGGTTCCTGCTTAATATTGGTAACTGGTTTTACAGGAATTGTGATTGGGTTGGCAGCGCTTGGAGGCGCTGGATACTTCCTCGATCCGATGCTTGCGGTATGGTTGCCCTTAATTGTGTTCCTGCCGTGGGGATGGATACGAACGACGCAGGCCATGGAAACTTAGGTACAATGACATGAGTTGGGACTCCACGCATGCGAGGAACCATGCGGTTGGAGCTTTTGTATCCAAAGTAGATCCAGCGCGGTTTTCTTGGGTCGAGCTGGCCGAGTGCGACCCATCACTGCTAACGTTAATCTAGTGGCACTTGACCACATTGATTTGAAGCATGAAACCATTGGGACAAATTGCCGATGAACGACCTAAACTGCGATTGCACCGGGCTTCAAAAAATCAGTGGCGGGGCCAGTTGCACACGAAAAATCAAGCATCTAGCTGCATGTGTTTATGCGCTAATCAGCATCTTCATAATTCTTGCGACAGCAGACGCAGCCGACGTTGTAGTGGTTCGTCCGAAGACATGGTCGACCGCTCTCCAGCAATGGAAATCCTACCGTGAGGCTCAAGGGCACTCAATTGTCGAGCTCGATTCAGCGCAGGATGCGGAAGCGATTCGAGCCGCCATCAAAGAAGTCGCCGACGCCAATCCGAATACACTGAAGTTCATCCTGTTGGCCAGCGACGTCGGCGTGCTTCCAAATCAACAAATTGCAATTCCAGTCTTTTATCACTCAAGCACAGCTCTTGTAAAATTTGGCGGTGATGAAAAGATCGCGTCCGACAGCACCTTTGCTGATCTCGATGGTGATCACTTGCCCGATGTAGCCGTTGGTCGAATTCCCGCCGATTCGCCGCAACAACTGAAGAAACTTCTGGCGAGAACCATTGATTTTGAGCGAAGCCAGGACGCAGAACGTTGGCGACGTGAAGTGCATGTTATCGCCGGAGTTGGTGGTTTCGGTGCACTAGCGGATGGTGCCATCGAAATGACAACGCGACGCTTCCTATCAGATCGCATACCAGGTTGGGCTGACGTCACGATGACCCAAGCTAGCCCTCAGAGTCCGTTTTGTCCCGACCCGTGGCGATTCAGTGAAACGTCAATTAATCGCATGAATCAAGGTGGTATGTTTTGGGTCTACATTGGGCATGGTCACGTCAAGACTTTGGACTATCTCCGGTGCAACAATGAATGGCTGCCAATCATGACCGATAAAGACATGCCGCAAATCCATATTGGTCCAAATTCTCCCATCGGGCTGTTTTTGGCTTGTTACACAGGCGCATTCGATGCCGTCGAAGATTCGTTAGCTGAACAATTGGTTACTCACGAGGATGGGTTAGTCGCTGCGATCGCTTCCTCCCGCGTTTCCGGTCCATACGGATTGGCGATGTTGTCGAGCGGAATGTTAACACAGTGCTTTGAGCGAAAGACAGCTACACTAGGTGAAGTCCTCCTAAACGCCAAACGCGCGATGATGCAGCCAGATCCCACCGACAAAGCCGCAGCACCGAAAGATCAATCGCAATTGCTCAGTGCTCTCGCGGGAGCTCTCAGTCCCGAAGGTTACGATCTTGCGGCAGAACGGCAAGAGCATGTGTGGATGATGAACCTAATCGGCGATCCGCTTCTGCGATTGAACTATCCCGGTGAAGTGGTTTTAAACGAACTTGCTCAAGGCAAGCCCGGCGAGCGGATAACGGTGCGAGGTACAAGCCAACTTGCTGGCGACTTACATGTGGAGTTGGCTTACCGCCGCGATCAATTGAGATCAGGCTTAGTACAACTCGACGCGTTCTCGCCCGATACCGACGATCGGCAGCGAGCTCAGCGAACTTACGAATCGGCAAACGCTCGGGTGACGGCCCACAATGATGCTGCAGTCGTTGGGGGCGATTTTTCCATTCAGATAGACGTACCGCCCGATTTACCCCGCGGGAGGTACTGCGTACGTGCGTTTCTTAATAGTCAAACCAGTTGGGCGGTAGGCTACCAAGTTATTTCGATCCGTCCTTGAAGCCTAAAGTTGTGTAGCTACTTAGGCGAGTAGATGTAGCTGGTTTCGTTAAAAACCGTGCATGCTAATGACACTCGAGCATCGAATCAAGTTTCCGACGAAACCAGCTACCCTACTGTATGGCTGGAATTGAACTCACGCACCTGCTAAGCAGCGTTATTGCCCACAGTAGCCGCTTCTGGATACCGTGCTAAAATTGGCAAGCGAGGTGTAAGCTGATCCGCGATCTGCTAACGGGTGTCTGATGTTTCGATCGAAGTTGTTCAAAGAATTTTTTGCGAGCGAGCGGGCCGGGGGACTCATTCTGATTGCTGTGACGATCATTTCGCTGGTCGTCGCCAACCTGCCCATCGGTGAACACGCAATCCACTTTTTTCATACTCAAATTCTAGGCATGTCATTTGAACATTGGGTCAACGATGGGCTGATGGTGATTTTTTTTCTGATGATTGGTCTCGAATTAGAACGCGAGATTTACGAAGGCGTGTTGTCTTCGTTTCGAAAAGCGGCTCTGCCGGTGTTCGCGGCCCTAGGTGGAATGCTTGTTCCAGCTTCGATACATGCCGCGTTCAACTATGGCAGTCCAACGCAATCCGGCGCGGGTATTCCAATGGCGACTGATATCGCCTTTTCACTCGGCGTCCTTTCCCTTTTTGGTAGAAAGGTCCCGTATTCACTAAAAGTCTTTTTGGCAGCCCTCGCGATCGCGGATGATCTCGGTGCTATCATCGCTATCGCCGTTTTTTATACCAAGGACCTAAATCTCGGATACCTCGCCGCCGCAGCAAGTATTCTCGCGGCTTTGTTTATCCTCAATCGGACTCGAATGAATACGCTATGGCCCTATTTGATCGGTGGCGTTGTCATGTGGTACTGCCTTCTGCATTCCGGTATCCACGCGACCATTGGCGGTGTATTGTTAGCGTTTGTGTTGCCATTCTCGCGCAATCGCGAAGATTGTGTTTCGCACAAGCTGCAACATCGACTGCATTTTCCAGTTGCTTTTCTCCTTCTGCCATTGTTCGCAATTGTCAACACCTGCATTCCGTTAAGTGCCGATTGGTATACCAGTCTCTTACAGCCCAACAGCAAAGGGATTTTTCTTGGCTTGGTGGTTGGCAAGCCGTTAGGAATTCTGCTCTTCTGTTGGCTTGCGATCCGGATCGGTTTCGGTTCACTCGCAGATGGGCTGACTTGGAACCATCTTGCCGGAGCGGGATTTCTAGCCGGTATCGGCTTTACGATGTCGATCTTCGTTTCGATCTTAGCATTTGCCGATCACAGCTTGGTGCAGCTGTCACAGGTCACCGTCCTGATCGCTTCTTTGCTGTCGGCCTTGATGGGAGCGGCCTGGTTTGCGTTCTTTGTAAAAACATCACTTGAAGAAGATGTCGATCCGATTTCAGCAGAGTAGTAGCGGAAGCCGTAAAGGTTTTCGGGTCGTTGTTAATCACCGAAATTCTTGACGCATTCCGCTACCCGAATTTTAGAGTTGAACAGAGCCGCTACCCCCAAAACAAAGTTCGCTGAAGCACAGTTCGCTTCACGCACCTAAGTTTTTCGACACGTCCGTGCGGTACGCAACGAAGGCAGGGATAATGCCGGCAAGAGTGGCGAGTAGAACGAGGCCAGGAATAAGCGTTAATTCATAAATCGTGATCGTGTTGAAGAAGCCAATTTGCAGTCCAGTCCGCTCTTCGACCATATCAGCACAAGCGACACCAATTCCATGGCCCGCGAACCAACCGACCGCGCCACCGATGCAAGCGATGAGCAGCGACTCAAGCAACACGACTAACAGCACGACATCGCGACGAGCACCGAGAGCTCGCATCACAGCGATGTCGCGACGCCGATCACTCATCGAATTGTAAATGCTGACCAGGATACTGATAGCGCTAACGATACACACGACTGCCGTTAGTCCAAGCAATGCGTTTTTCACGGGTGCAACAAACATTTCTAACATGCCTGAAATCTCGGAAATCGGCGAAACCGCTTGCATACGCATCGTCTTGTTGACTGGCTTTTCCAAGAACACAGCGTATGAGCCATTCGAGGGTTTGACCAAGATGGCGACTACGTCACGCTTTTCCAACGGCAAACGATCGGGCGCGTCGGCGGGCTCTTTAGGTACATCGACTTTCAATTCGTCGGGATGAGCTGGATCGACGAACGCTCGTGAGTGGTTATCCATCTTGTAGAAACCTTCAATGTTGATGAAGGCCGCCCGATCATTGGGGGTTCCAGTTGGAGCGAGCACGCCGACGATTGTAAACGCTTCGCCATGTCCAATGCCTTCAGGGTCACCATGCGTTGTCTGCAACGTATCACCGACTTTCTTGTTCATCGTTGCGGCGACTTGCGAGCCAAGGACAGCTTCGAAAAAACCATGTTCTGGTGAATGATCGACGAAGTTACGTCCCTCCGAAAACTTGTACTCCATATCGCTTGCACGACCATAACGCAGCTTGTCGAAGAATGCCGGTGTAGTTCCAACAACTCGAAAAGGACCAAAGTAGTCGCCTAAACAAATCGGAATCGCGAATCCACCGTCCATGTACTTCGAAAACTCGCTCCCCTTCGTCCGGTCCGGATTGGCGATACGACCGCCAATACGCTTGATCTCTTTTGTTCTGTCTTCTTCAGACAAAAAATCCAAGTAGTCGTCGTAGGGTAAGACCTCAATCGGTTTGCTCAAATAGAAGACTGAGTTCAGAACCAACTGAAGCGAGCCACCACGCGCGCCGACGATCAAGTTGTAACCGACATTGCTGTTGCGATCGAAAGACTCGGTGATCGTCCAGCTGATACTTAGCACCAACACAACCAGCGCGACGCCAAGTGCCATGCTGAACATGGTCAGCAGAGTCGCAAAGCCCCGCTGTTGCATGTTGCGCCATGCGATGTGCAATAAGTTCATGTTGCTTGCTTTCTGGTTGGGCGGTGACAGTGGGCCAGCCCGTGGCGGACGCTGCTTGCGTCCGTGTTGTTTTGTACTGGTGGGATTTGTATTTTGCATTTTGCTGATTTCAACCGACGCTGGCAGCGTCGGCCACGGAATCAGCCACGAGAGTTGCCTACTTGGTTTCAGCGTAGGCTCGGTTGATTTCTTCCAGTCGATCGACACGAGGAAATTGTTCCGCGATGGCCATTGAATGGGTGACGATCAACAATGCGATCTTTTCGTTTTCGCAGTTTTTTCGAATCAAGTCGATGATCATCTGTTGATTCTTGGGGTCGATGTTCGCAGTCGGTTCATCAGCCAGAAGCAAAGTAGGGCGATTAGCGAGGGCGCGTGCGACCGCGACACGCTGTTGCTGACCAACTGATAGTGCCGATGGCTTGTGGTGCATGCGTTCTCCCAGCCCCACGCGCTGGAGCAGTTCGACGGCCCGCACCGGATCAGGTCGTCGATTGCTGAAGGTCATCCCTAATCGCACGTTTTCAAGCGCCGTAAAACCAGGCAGAAGATTAAACGTTTGAAAGACATAGCCGATTTTGGCGGCTCGCACTCGATCGCGGCCCGCTTCGCTGAGTTTCAATAAGTTGATCTTGTCGAGTTCGATCGATCCGCTGTCGGGCGTCATGATGCCAGCGATGCAATGGAGCAGCGTGGTTTTTCCTCCGCCGCTTTCCCCGATCAGAACCATTTGCTCGGCGTCGTGGATTGTGAACTTCTCGACATCCAATACCGGCAAGCGTTGACCGTCGGGCAGCTTGAATGACTTTTTCAGGTCGGTGATCTGCAGCATTGAGTTTTCCGGTTGCGTTGAGTGTCGAACTATGGTCCCAATTGTTTAGGCTACAAATGTTCAGGCGACTGCTGGGACAATCGTGCGACAATCCCGTTGATGCTAATTACGCTTCAGTGAACTTAGTTGTTCAGCTAAAATGTAACAAACTAGTGCTTCAACACAATTCAACTTTGGGGGGTTGGTTCAAGTGTCCTAGCCGTGATTATTGAGGTAGCGGAAGCCGTCAAGAGCTTGTTGATTTTATCACTGCCACAAGAAATTCGGTTCCGATAGGAACCCGAAGCGTCAGCGAGGGGCGTCTGTTCCCTCGCTGACGTTTCGGGTTACTATAAAATCAACAAGCCCTTGACGCATTCCGCTACCCCAAAATCAGATCCTGCGCCTAGCAGCACGCGAAATGTCACGCTTGGCATCGGCTTTCTTCATCTTCTCCCGCTTGTCGTGCAACTTCAGGCCTTTGCACAGCGCGATTTCGCACTTTACGACCCCGCGTTCGTTGAAGTACATTCGCAGCGGCACAAGCGTCAGTCCTTTCTCGTTGGCTCGGCCAACAAACTTGACCATCTCGCGTTTGTGAACCAGTAACTGGCGGGGGCGCTTTGGTTCGTGATTCCAAACGGTCGCTTGCGGATACTCGGCGATATCACAACTTACCAGCCACAACGTCTGACCTTTCACCCGTCCGTACGCCTCTTCGAGTTGGCATTTGCCGTTGCGCAGACTCTTAACTTCGCTACCAACAAGCATGACGCCGCATTCAATCGCGTCCATGATCTCGTATTTGTGTCGAGCCTTGCGGTTGTCGCAAATTGTTTTAAAGGTCGGCGCAACTACAGCGGCCGGCTTCTTCGCGGATTTCGCGGTCGGTGGTGGTTTGGTCGGTTTTGATTTTTTTGACTTATTCAATTGTGAATTTCACTCGGATGTGAGCGTCACCTTGTAGCTAACTTCGTGAGAAGCCGGACGAACGTTTGATGTTGCAATATTATGGTTTAGTGTGCCACTGGCCAGTGAACCGAAGTGGGTGAATTTGTAAGCCATTAGTCCTACCAATTGTAGTCGCATATTCGCAAAAGTTGCCGCCGTGTGATGTGTGCTAGCCTGTGGTCGTTCTAAGGATTGAGTGCAAAACTGGTAAAGCACAAAGTGTCGCAAGCTTTGTGGTAAGTTTTCTAACGGGTACCGTTGATAACTTCGGCTTCTAATGCTTACCGCCTAAAATCAAGACGACATACCTGACTCGAACACCAACCCGCCGGTTGACTGGTAAAGGCAGTGGCACGCAGGCCCCAGCCCAACAACTATACCAGGGCAGTCCGCACTCGCGCTGTCGGCTCACAAAATCCCAACAGTGCCCGCAGCTAGGGCTGTCGGTTCACAAAAACCCGCACCAGTCCCGCTACTAGAGATATTCTACGCTGTACCAACACCTTCGATGAAGGGGGATCTAACGCAAACCGAAGTGATTGGAGTACAATGTTATGCATATCCAACTTTGGACAGAATTGAAAGAAACACTTAAAGGTAGCTAAACCAAGATGGCGTTTGACCTTCCAGTTGTCTCCGATTCGGCCTCCTCGGGCAGTTGTGGAGGCGGTGCGGCTAGCACATCGGATGATCATGGTTTTGTGCCCACTCGGCGGCTTCCACCTTGGTTGAAACGCGATTTGCCGATCGGAAATTTCAACAATTTCACCGCCGGGTTGCTTGATGAACTGAAGCTGGAAACGGTTTGTGATAACGCAAAATGCCCCAACCGCATGGAATGTTACTCGCAGAAGACTGCGACTTTCATGATCCTTGGAAACGTCTGCACGCGGCCCTGCGGATTCTGCGCTGTTTCGCGCGGCAAGCCGGAGGCGCTCGAAGGTGATGAACCATTGCGAGTGGCAGAAGCCGCGTTCCGTTTGGGTTTGAAACATGTGGTGATCACATCGGTGACTCGTGATGACTTGGCCGATGGTGGCGCGGAACATTTTTACGAAACCGTGCTGGCTGTTCGAGCGCGAACGGGTGCCGCGATCGAAGTCCTCACTCCGGACTTCATCATGCATCGTCATGGACTCGATCGAGTCGTTGAATCGGCTCCTGAAGTTTTCAACCACAACATGGAGACTATTCCGCGACTATACCGCAAAGTCCGCGGACCGAAGAGCGATTACAGTTGGACGCTGGCTCTGCTGGCTCGTATCAAAGAACTGAATCCAGCCATAAAAACCAAGAGCGGTCTGATGTTGGGCCTGGGCGAAACGCGAGAAGAATTGCTCGAGTGTTTAGCTGATTTGCGAAAGTTTGGTTGCGACTTCTTGACTCTCGGTCAGTACCTACAGCCGGGCTTGCGTTATCTTCCAGTTCAGCGATACGTTCCGCCCGAAGAGTTTGATGAGTTAGCGGATATCGCGAAGTCGATCGGCTTTGAAAAGGTTGCCAGCGGACCGTTTGTAAGATCGAGTTACCATGCCCGCGAGATGACTGAATAAGGTTCGAAATCGCCAACCGGTTTCTGACGAAACCAGCCACGATCCCGTTAGTGACTCGAGAAAATTCCAACCCCTCCACATCCCAAGGTTCGAAAACATGAAGAGATCCCTAGCAATTCCTACTCTACTTTTTTTGAACCTCCTTTGCGTTCAAGCACTCTGCCAGGAGCCAAAATTGAACGAATCGATCACCAAAGCTCAGCTGTCAGAAGATCCGGCGAAGTTATTCGAACCTCGCGAGTTTGCGGGCGAGGATGGCAAAGTTCTCAAATACCGCTTGCTCAAGCCGCTTGGCTATAACCCAAACAAGAGTTATCCGCTGGTCATTTTCTTGCACGGTGCGGGCGAACGTGGCAGTGACAACCTCGCGCAACTGAAGCACGGGATGGCTGAGTTTTGCAAAACCGCAAGGCGTGAGAAAAACCCCTGCTATGTAATGGCTCCGCAATGTCCAACGGATGAAAAATGGGCCAATATCGATTGGGCGGCAGAAGGTGTCACTAAAATGCCGGCCGAAGCCAGTGATTCAATGAAGCTTACTTTGGCCGCTGTTGACACGATGCTTGAAGACGCAGCAGTCGATAAGAACCGCGTTTACATCACAGGACTTTCCATGGGCGGCTACGGCACCTGGGACGCAATCGCTCGTCGACCAGATTTTTTCGCGGCCGCGGTTCCAATTTGCGGCGGCGGAGATCCGTCGACTGCCGAGAAGATTAAGAACATTCCGATTTCATGTTTCCATGGCGACCAAGACAAAGCGGTTGCTGTGGAAAAATCTCGTTTGATCGTCAGCGCGATCAAAGAGGCTGGCGGTTCGCCACTTTACAAAGAGTATCCTGGCGTAGGCCACGATAGCTGGACGCAAACTTATGCAAACGACGCCACCCACAATTGGTTGTTCGCACAGCGCCGTACCCAAGCCAAGGCAGACGCCAAGTAGCGACTCCGGTTCGTGGCCGACGCTGCCAGCGTCGGGAGCTGAAGAGCTTGTCCAACAGCCGCTGCTACTTTTGGCGTAGCAAAAGGGCGACACTGCGACCTAGCACAAACTAACACAGTTTTGCAACTAGTTGAAAAATCCTCCTGCTTGTAGCCTTGGAAGTTTTCGAAGTTACGCGTACTATTATCCGCAATTGCTGAATCTGAGTTTGCAGCAATAGCGAAAAGAACACCTGCCTGACAGTGGCTCTCGCGAGGGGGAGCCGTGAACCTGGTCAGGACTTAA
>JANNNN010000837.1:0-4291 GCA_031398555.1 Planctomycetia bacterium
ACACGAGTCGCTGCTGCTGAATTGGTTCGAATCCAAGGGCCTTTCATCAGGTGTAGTCGAAGGCTTTAACAACAAAGCCAAATTGACCATGAGAAAAGCATATGGATTCAAAGAGTATAAATCCATCGAAATCGCCTTATACCACCAACTTGGTAAGCTTCCCGAGCCAAAATCTACCCACAGATTCTGCTGACGAGGCAGAAAAAGAGAGAAAAAAACTTTTGACGAGCGATGCAATGATCGTGCGATAAATTTATTGTGCGACACTTTTGTCGCTTATGAGGCCTTGTTTTAGGAAAATCGCTCGATTTCTAAAGGCATGGTTCACTGCGAACGATGTAGGCAACTCAGCCCACTAGTATCGCTTGGGTTCCCACAGCCCATTGTGGTCGAGGCTCTGCGTTGCTGACGACGACTTGAGTACATAGAGGGTCCAGCGCTGATTGCAATCTTCTTTGTCTGTGTATTCAACATCAAAATCGGAGAGATTCGCGAACCGCTTTCGAAGTCAGAAATATAGGCTTCACCGACTTCCACCGGTATCGGCTCCTGTACCTCAGTGTGCTGGCAGCTTCCGAAACAAAGCTGTTTTATTCAGCCGTATCCAGATAGGGATCTTGGCCGATTTCGCGCTGCATTTTTGTGCGTTCTCGTTCGTGATGCAGCAACATCATGCGATCGCGAAAGTGCTTGCGCTCGACGCGGCGCTGGGCACGGCGGAACAGGCCAGCCAATGAGTGGAATGGACCGGACCGGGCTTTACCCGCCGCCAGCAACTGATCGGCCTTCCTCATTCCCAGACCGCTACGCAGGATATCGTCATCCAGCGATAGATACTGTCGATACGATCCTGGATCGCCTTGACGACCGCAACGCCCGATCAATTGGCGATCGATACGAGCCGCATCATGCAGTTCGGTGCAGATCACGTGCATCCCGCCGACTACCTTGACCTCGGGCTCAAGCTTTACATCCGTTCCGCGACCGGCCATGTTGGTCGCTACTGTAACCCGTCCATACTTACCAGCTTCGGCAACAATCTCGGCTTCGCGTTCAACTTCATTCGCATTCAGCACTTGATGCTGAATGCCAGCTTCGGTTAGCAGTCGCGCAAGGATCATCGACTTGTCAATGGAGCGAGTTCCGATCAAAACGGGACGACCTTGATCGTGATAGACACGGGTTTCGGCGACGATCGCGTCAAACTTTTGCAGCATGGTTCCAAAGACCTGATCGGGCAAACGAACGCGCTTTGGAGGTCGGTTAGTAGGAACGAGCACGACTGGCGTTTTGTAAATCTTGCAAAGCTCCGGAGCACTCGTCGAAGCGGTACCTGTCATTCCACCAATATGCCGATAACGATGGAACAGATCCTGAACGGTGATTCGGGCGGCTTGACCGGTTGGAACCGAGATTTCAATCTTCTCTTTGGCTTCGATCGCTTGATGGATACCATCGCGCCACTTGCGACCTTCCGCTAACCGGCCAGTGAATTCATCGACGATAACAATCTCGCCGTCGCGAATAACATACTGACGGTCAAGATGGAAATCGCGATGTACTTTGATACCGCGTTCGATGAAGTCATAAAGATCCACCAACGCAACTTGGCGCATCAATTCATCGCGGGGCAAACTCCGTACAAGAGCACGACCGCGACCAGTCAGTTCAATCTTGCGGGAATCTTCCTCGATCGTGAAATGCTCTTCGATCTCAAACTGCGGTGAATTTTCAGCCGCCCATGCGAAAGTCGCGATCACTGTCTCGCGAGATTCATCGCCGAGTGAACCGATAATAAGTGGGGTGCGGGCCTCGTCGATCAAAATACTATCGGCTTCGTCAACGAGCGCAAAGTGCATGGTGCGCTGTACTGGTTCGTCACCACGACTTGTCCAACGTTCAGCACTCCCGTCACCAAGAAAGTCGCTTTGCATTCGCCCCTGAGCACGCAACAACAGCCGATCACGAAGGAAATCAAACCCAAATTCTTTGGCGGTTCCATAGGTGATATCGGAGCCATATGCGTTGCGGCGCTCGTCCGGGCTACTGTCGGTGAGTACAACGCCGACTGTCACACCGAGCAGATTGTAGATCGGTCGCATCCACTCCGCGTCGCGATGAGCCAAGTAGTCGTTAACAGTTGCCAAATGTGCTCCGTGACCGGCAAGCGCGTGCAAGTAAAGCGGCAAGGTCGCGGTCAGCGTCTTTCCCTCGCCAGTCTGCATTTCAGCGATGCAACCGTCAAACAGCGAAGCCCCACCCATAATTTGAACGTCGAAATGGCGCATGTTGAGCGCACGCCGACCTGCTTCGCGAACAAGCGCAAAGGCCTCCGGCAAAATCTTGACTAGGGGTTCACCGCTCATCGCGCGATAACGCAGTGACAGACTTTCTTTGCGAATCTGCTCGGTAGCCAGATTGCGCATTTTCGTCTCTCCCGCGGCGACAGCATGCATCGCGCTCGTCCATCGGCGAATGCGGACCGCGCCAGCTCCAGGAATTTTCCATCCCGCAGCAATGCGCGGCGATCCGGGCAAACTCACTTTGCCAATCGGAGGCGATGCTTCTTCCTTAGAAGGTTGAAGCGGAATCGGCAATTCGGGATCGGGTGTCGAGTTTGCGATGGTACGGGCATCACTCATGGAGCGGCTTTCCGATAGCTTTCACTGGCGGTTGCGAACTGTCGCGGAACTAACACTATTCTAAGCGCTACAGCCGTTTTTCGCATGTTATCGATCGAAATTTGCGAACTGTGACTCTGGGTAACCTGCGTCGTCAATGCAGGTTAGTCCTTTTTTGTTCGAAGTGCCGCTAAGTCTGGCCGATCTAAAGGTAACGAATCTGACGCTTGGTCCGTCTAGCGAGAATAAAAGAAAATGAAAATCACAAAACTACTAGTAATCATGGCATTGGCGGGTTCAAGCTTGAATCAAGCGTCCGCTCAAAACGCCTCCTCAACTCCAGCAGCTCGACACGTCGGTGACAGTGTCCGCAGCGTCGGCGATACCGATCGCTACGTTGAAATGCCGGAAGACACCCGCCCAAGAGCTTTCAAGCCCAAAGCCAGCCTAGTTTCCAACAGCCAAAGGCTGGACATGGAAATGCTCGCACCATCCGTTTCGGGTGATTGCGGTTGCGGTTCGAGGAATTGCGGCGATGCAAGTTATGACTCGGGAGGTTGCAAAAAGGGCTGTGGCTCGGGTTGTGGTTGCGGCGGCACTTCGCTCATCTCGGGCTGCGGCAACAAATCGACTGAATTTTGGATGAACATGGAATCGCTGTTGTGGTTTGGTCAACGCCGACAAACTCCAACACTAATAACGACTGCCGACCAAGGCGTCCTGCCAGTGGCTGGCAACCCTGGTGTAACAAGCCAATTCGGTGGTCAAGATGGAACGCCAACCGGATTGCTGACTGGTTACAGTTTATCGGGCGGAAAATACTTAGACGCATGCCAAAAGATTGCTGTGGGCGGTCGAGTGTTCGGGATTTTCCAAAATAGCCAAAGCAGAACTGTAACATCCGACGGTACAACGTCGGTGGGAATTCCTTTCTTCAACACTGGCAACGGTGGCGAGGATGCGTTCTTGGTCGCGTTCAATACAGGCGCCACCCCCGTTTCCTCGGGAACCGTTACTGCCCGTACCGACCTCAACATGATCGGTGCTGAAGCTTCAGGTTACTTCCTGCTGACACGTTCGTGTGATCACCGAGTCGATTTGGTCAGCGGTTACACCTACAACAAGTTGAAAGATTCGACCACAGTCGTTGCAAGCAGAACAGATGAATTAACCGGGAACTTCATTCCTGATGGTACTGTGTTCAACACCAACGATTTGTTCGAAACGGCGAACAATTTCCACGGGGCGCACATCGGCATGCTTAGCTCAGTGGTTCACAAGCGAGTGACCCTCTCGACATTGGCCAAAGTTAGCTTCGGCAGCATGAACCAGACCGCTTCGGTCCGTGGATTCACAGTCCAAGACTTCAACGGTACGACGACTTTCCCCGGTGGTATCTTGACTCAGCAAAGCAACATTACCGAGTTCAACCGCAACACCTTCGCTTTCCTTCCCGAAATGCGAGTCAAGATGGGTTACTCACTAAGCGAGTGCCTGCAACTGACCGTCGGTTACAGTTTCATGTACTGGTCGTCGGTGGCTCTGTCGGGAAATCAAATCGATCGCTCAGTGGACTTCTCGCAAGCTCTCGGTGGTGCTGCTTCAAATCGCCCAGCCTTCAGCTTCGCAGACAGTGGCTACTGGATGCATGGAGTTGATCTCGGTCTGTC
>JANNNN010000844.1:0-5758 GCA_031398555.1 Planctomycetia bacterium
GGAGGCGCGCTAGACGTTACAACCGGTAAACACGACGTAATATTCCTTACCGAACGACTAAATAGTTTTGAATTCAAACTTACGTGTTAGGTCATGTTAGTACTTGGCGGCTAGGATCGGATGAAAGTTGGCTGAGAGCGAGTCACACTAATTAAGTTTTCTGGAACATGGCTCTAACGCTAGTAACCAGTTCAGGTTGCTATTGAGGTAAGGCCAGTGCCACACCAAGAACCCAAAATGGCGCAATAACAAAATCGCTAGCGGCGGTCACGACGACTGTCTGTTACTTTTTACGCAGCAGTCCGGCGTCAAAACGATGCGCCGGGATCTTCGATCAAATGCACATAACTGTTGTATCGGCGCGGATCAATGCGCCCGTCGGCTACCGCGTCTAGCACCGCGCAGTCGACTTCGTGAATGTGAGTGCAATCGGGGAATCGACAGTGGCTTACATACGGTCGTATGTCTCGAAACAGACCACAAACTTCTGGCGGCGAAACGTCCCACAATTCCAATTGCCGAATGCCAGGCGTGTCGACCAAATAACCGCCTGCAGCAAGTGGGATCAACTCCGCGGTCGTTGTTGTGTGCTTGCCTTTCATGTTCTCTTGACTGACTCGCTGGACTCGCAATGCCAAACCGGTTTGAATGGCGTTCAGCAATGAACTTTTGCCGACGCCACTTTGGCCAGTCACAACACTCTGCCGGCCATGCACTAGGTTGCGCAGCGTGTCGACTCCCCAGCCTTTGGCAGCGCTGACCATCAACGTACGATAACCCATCTGCGCATAGACGCCGATAACGGGTTGCAAGTCGACCGGGTCAATTAAGTCGACTTTGTTGATGACGATCACCGGCTCAAGACTAGCTTGCTCAGCAGTCACGAGAAAGCGATCAATGAGATGAGGCTTGAGATCGGGTTCGGCCGCGCTGGCAATAATCAGCAGCAGGTCGACGTTGCTCACGATGATATGGCGTCTGCCTTTGCTGGTTCGGCTCAGAACGCCATGTCGCTCTTTGACGGCCAAGATGATGCCTTGGCTTGTCCCTTCGGGGCGAAAGTAGACTTGATCTCCCGCAGCGACAACGTGACGTTGAGCGGTCGCCAGTGATTTGAGAAGGCCGCGAACGGCACAGCTATGCTGCGTACCATCTTCGCTGCGGACGATGCAGTTCAATCCGTGGACTCTCAAGACCCGTCCGGAAATGATGGTCGGGTCATCGAATTGCAATTCCACCGCGAGACCATCACTGCCAATTGCCGAAGCTTGGCCGACCACGGTGCGGTGTCGAGTCAATTCGCCTTTGCCGCTGACACGTTCTCGCGAGGTCGTGTCACCGAGTAAGTCTTGTTCGTATTTGCGCGTTAAGTTGGTATCTCGCGTGCGACCTTGATGATTCTTGCGGAATTCAGTGCGAATTTTGCTGTGAGATTTTTTCTTCTTCGGCATACATCGACCGCAATTCCATCAAGTTGGCGCTACGGTCTCGCCAGGTACTTCAAACGCTTCAGAGGATGGCCCATGAATCGAGACGCCAATAAGTTCTTCGATCTCTTTTTCGGTCAGTTCCTCGCGCTCGATAAGCGCTTCTTTGATGATGTCCAGTTTGTCACGCTGCTCGTTCAGCAAATCCATCGCGCGGGAACTCGCCTCGTTCAGTATCTTTGATACTTCGTTATCAATGGTCTCTTGCGTATGCTCGCTGAACGGTCGCGATTGGTGCATTTCGCGCCCAAGAAACGGATCTTCTTCGGACGTCTTGTAACTGACCGGCCCCAGTTTCGGGCTCATGCCCCAGTGCGTGACCATCCGTCGTGCTGTACTGGTGGCTCGCTCCAAGTCGTTTTCAGCTCCGACTGTTATTTCATCGTAAATAATCTTTTCAGCAGCCCGTCCCGAGAGCAAAACGACCAACGTATCGCGCAGTTCGCGTTCGCTGGTACTAACCCGGTCTTCCGAAGGAACGATATGCGTGCTACCAAGTGAACGCCCTCGCGGAACAATCGTTACTTTATGAACCCGCTGCGCGCCTTTAAGCAACCACGCCGCGAGCGTATGGCCAGCCTCGTGATAGGCGGTCTTTTCTTTTTCGTCTTGCTTTAGGACCTCTTCGCGTTTGGCACCCATGAGCACTTTGTCGCGAGCGTAATCGAAGTCGACCATGGTCACGCGATTCTTGTCGTTACGCGCAGCCCACAAGGCGGCTTCATTCACAACGTTTCGAATATCGGCGCCGGTCAAGCCAATCGTTACAGCCGCCAAGCGTCGCAAGTCAACGTCATTGTCGAGCGGGACATCGCGAGTGTGAACTTTGAAAATCTCTAACCGTCCCTTGAAGGTCGGCCGACCAACAGTTATGTGTCGATCAAAGCGACCCGGGCGCAAGAGAGCCGGATCAAGAACATCTGGCCGATTCGTTGCTGCGACCACGATCACCGAGTCGACACCTGTAAAGCCGTCCATTTCACTAAGTATCTGGTTGAGCGTTTGCTCACGCTCATCATGTCCGCCCCCCAGACCGGCCCCACGCTGCCGTCCCACGGCATCGATTTCGTCGACGAAAATGATTGCCGGAGCGTTCTCCTTGGCTGTTTGAAAGAGATCGCGTACACGACTGGCACCGACACCCACAAACATCTGGATAAATTCACTGCCATTGACCGAGAAGAACGGAACGCCAGCTTCACCCGCAACTGCACGAGCGAGCAAAGTCTTGCCCGTTCCAGGCGGTCCGTTCAGCAGTACACCTTTAGGAATGCGACCGCCCAGCTTTCGGAATTTATCAGGGCTCTTTAGGAATTCAACAATCTCTTGCAAGTCCGCTTTGACTCCGTCCAACCCTGCAACGTCAGCAAACGTTGTCTGCTGATCGTTCGGTTCGTAGCGTTTGGCTGTCGAACGACTGAAGCTCGACAAGAACCCCCCTCCTCCCATAATCTGATCGCGAGTGCGACGGAACATAAACCACGCAATCGCCAGCACCACAATCGGCAATCCGATCAGCAAAAACAGCATCATATTTTGTGCTGGTGCAGGGCTTAAGTAGTGAACCTGCACCTGGCCGCTTTCTTCGGCTTCCTTGAGTTGGTCTTTGGAGCCGTCCGGGTTCAATTCGACACGAAATTTCTTGCTTAACTTGGCGGGTTGTCCGTTGTCCGTTTTAACGGAAATGGGTTCGCCGTTTTGATTTAGCTTTGGGGGCTTGTCGGGTGGAAGTTTGAAAATACCAACCGCTTCGGTACCGCTGACTTCCAACGACAAGACGTTGTTATTCTTCAGTTGAGAAAGGAAGAAACTATGGTCGATCTCATCATTGGCCATCGAAGATAAAAGCGAATTTATCAGCAGGACGGCGATAAGGATGATTGCTAACAGCAACCACCCTTGAGTGCGCCGTGGTTGCTTGTCTTTGTTTTTGCCAGTGGTTGGCCGCTCGGGCTTTTCCATTCCTAAACTTTCTCTCAGTTGGACCAGCGCGACTGGAAATCTAAGCCGCGAACATTCTATTTTACCCGACTTTGCGAGTTTCGTGACTAGGCATGACCTCAAAAGGGGGCTAAGTCAAAATCCTTGCCTATTTACCTCACCCCAGCCGCAGATCTCCGTTGCAACTCGCGATGAACCCTTTGCTGGCCCACAGATCGCTCGCCGTTGGAATTAGCTGTTGTGAGCCAGCCACGTTCGATCTGTTGTCCATGTTGCAGGGCTCCAATCAGACTGCCCGCGAGCTCAATATCCGTCATTCGACGGATCGACATCACATCACCCCAGTCGTGTCCCGCAACAAACAACTTTACCGTCCATGTCCAGTCCTCGATCACACCAGCGGACGTTTCCCGCTTCTCGCGGGCATCTGGTGGCGTCGATTTCATCTGTTCGGCCAGGTCTAAGCGCGGGGTTAGACTGGGCGACATTTCACTCGGAGCGCTGGGCGAGACGCTGTTCGGCAATCTTGGGACACTATTCGGCAAGCCTGGGACACTGGTCGTGGTTGGTTTTGGACACGATTCCGATTTGATTTCAACCTCAGCGTCACAGTGCGTTTTGGCCGCAGGTGATACCGCATTGGTGGGTGGAACTGTCGATAGCCCGCACTTCAAAATCTTTGCAACAAACTTTGCTAAGAGAGCCTGTGGAATTTGAACGGCAGATATCAAAGCCAAACGCTGCTTGGAATCGGCCAATTGCGGAGCCACCGCGACCGTTGGTCGATTTCGATTCACTTCCTGTTGTAGCAGCAAGCCATTGGCCAAAAGCAACTCAAGCAACTCAATCACATCGGCCTGTTTTGAGCTCTCCAGCATCCCAAAACCACTCAGTCGATGGAGTCGCAGTTTTTGAATTTTGGCATTTTGAGAGCCGCTGAGATATTGAGCAATCAGTATCTTACCCAGTCGGCCGTGGATTCGTTCTACCGCATCGATCACTTGCGCCAAAAAAGCGATCTGCTGAGCTTTGGCAACCGGTGAGACTGGTACTGGCGCTTTTGCAGATACCGATTTCTCAGTCTCAGTTGGGACTGACAACGGAGTCTCAGGTGTAATCGCTTGTTCGCGTATTGGGGGATGGATTTTTACGACAAATTTCGGCCAGCCCGGTTGACCGCAACAACGATCACACTGGCCACAGTTCTCAGCCGAAGTGTCACCAAAATAATTTAAGATCGTCGATTGTCGGCATAGCGGTGTCTGAGCGTAATGCACAACCTGGTTCAAACGGTCGTACTCAGCCTCTTTGCGGCGACGTAAGTTCTCGAAATCGATCCCGAGATCTGCAAACGGCACATCGCGACGTGTAAAGTGAACCGCGCGACCACGAAACGGCGGTACATAGTCGAACTCGTCGAGCCGGCAGAGTTCCCGCAGGGTTCGGCTAAGCGCCTCGCGCTCCATGTCGCAAGCCTGCAGCAACGTACGCGGATGCAAGTACACCGGTTCGCCCCGACGGTCTCCAACGATCCGTTCGGCAACTCGCAGAACTTTGCGTCGGACTTTGGCTTCTTTGGGCAAAAGCTCTACAAGCGTGGGCAGATTACTATCGATACGCAGGCAAGCTAAACCGGCTCCGGATTCAAGTCGATCGATCACTTCAGTCCGCGAAAGAACTTGCAAAGCACTACCGATGGCTTCTGGCGAGATTTGCAAACCAAGCGCATCGCGAATCTCCTCCATCGTTAACTCAATCGGATCCTCTTCACGCTTGAGAAGAAATTCGTAAGTCTGCTGAATTACCTCGCGCGATGGGTAGTTGTTTTCAATGAAGAACTCTTGAATGTAACGATCTTGATAGGAATAAAGCAACACGCATTGCGAATCCGCTCCATCACGGCCCGCACGACCTGCCTCCTGATAGTAGGCTTCCAGCGAGCCTGGGATGTTGTAATGCACGACAAAGCGCAAGTCTGGTTTATCGATCCCCATCCCAAACGCGTTGGTCGCAACGATGATTCGCAGTTCATTTTTCATGAACCGTTCTTGAATGGCGCGGCGCTGATCAGAGAGCAATCCGGCGTGATAGGCGCCAATCTGAATCTTCAATTTTTGCGAAACCCACTCCACAATCGCTTCACAACGTTTGCGGGTTGCCGCGTAGATGATGCCTGAACCGGTTTGAGTTCGCAAGAAGCCACCGAGCTCGTCATCTTTCTCGCGATCGGTGGGGCGCTGCACCACACCAAAGTGCAAATTCGGTCTCGCAAAGCCGCTCATGAATTGTTTCGGCCGCTTCAGTCCGAGGACTTTGCAAATGTCCTCTCG
>JANNNN010000851.1:0-7287 GCA_031398555.1 Planctomycetia bacterium
GCATTGAAGTTTATGCAGCGACGCCGAACTTTGTGGCTGGTACTTTAGCATTTCCAAAGATCACCACGCTCACGCCGAGCCCATTTGAAATGATGACCTGTAACCGAAATGGACAGGGTACTCGAGACTGTATTCCGCAGCCGGGAACGGTCGATACAGTCGATGCGCTTTCGAACCGGCCCATGATGCAAGTTCGCTATCGTAACTTTGGTACTCATCAGTCGATGGTGTTCAATCAAACCGTGGACGTCGAGCCGCTGGTCGTTGGCTTCAATGCAGTCAGGGAAGTAGCGGGACTTCGTTGGTACGAGTTGCGCAAGACTTCGCCCATCGCTAACTGGACGATTTTCCAACAAGGAAATTACCTTCCCCAGGGCAGAGTAATCACTGCCGAGAACCAACTACTGCATCGTTGGATGGGCAGTTCGGCAATGGACGGAGCCGGCAATATTGCCATGGCCTACAGTATCACCAATAGCAACGCTCTCGCTCCTGTATTCGCTGGATCGCGGTATACCGGCCGATTGGCGACAGCGGCCTTAGGTGTGTTGGGCGGCGAAAATGTCATTCGAAATGGAATCAACGCTCAAGGAGACGCCGATGCGATCGTGGAACCGCAGCGTTGGGGTGATTACTCAACACTGAGTGTCGATCCGCTGGACGATAGCACTTTCTGGTTTACGACTCATTACGCCGGAGCTGGCGGAATTGGTGCAAAACCCACATCGATCTCATCCTTCTTGCTCAACTCATCCCCAACCATCACTCTGGGGACCGGCAATAATAGCCTCGTGCTACGCAAAGTTGCGGCCGAACCCACTAAGATTGAATTATTGGTAGATGGCGCAGTCACCAACGTCTATGTACTGGCCGATCTCACCAAGCTGACCATTAACTCGGGTGCCGGTAGCGATCTGTTGACTGTCGATTTTGTGAACGGTAATCCAATCCCATCTGGCGGCTTGGCATTCAATGGTCAATCCGGAGTTAGCGACAAACTTCGGCTCCTTGGTGGCGCGTTTTCGAAAATCACAGAGACCTTTACCAGCGCAAACAATGGACAACTTATCCTTAGCTCAGGATTGCTTAGCAGCACGGTCAGCTATACAGGTCTCGAACCCGTTTTAATCAATGTCGGCAGTGTAGCCAACGTCGTGTTCAATTTACCCGCCGGACCGAATATCGGAGTGGTTGTCGGTAACGATGTGGGAGGAGCGCTGAACACGTCAGAGATTCGCGGAACGACTTTCGAAGATACGGCCTTCACCAATCCAACGACCAGTCTAACAGTAAACTTAGGCAACGCTGGCGATTCCATCACGATGCTAGCGCTAGATCCAGCCTTTCCCCCCGCTGCGACCACCATTATTAACGGCGGCAATGGCAATGACACCATTGTCGGTAACAATCTTGCTAACACGCTTCGCGGTGGGGCGGGCAATGATCTCCTAACTGGCGGTGGCGGTAATGATTCAATTGCAGGCGGCAGTGGCAACGATACGTATTTCTATGACACTGACTTCGCACTTGGGACGGATACGCTCAGTGAACTAGCGGCCGGCGGTGTTGATACACTTGACTTTGGTTTAACGACGACTCGTTCAGTTGCTATTAACATGGCCAACGCAGCCCTTCAGGCAGTAAACGTCGGCTTAAGTTTGATTCTGGGTTCTGCGGTGACATTTGAGAATGTTATCGGCGGCAACCTCGGTGACTCTATCAATGGTAATACGCTCGATAATACAATCACCGGTGCAGGGGGCAACGATGTGATTAGCGGCGGAACGGGTGATGATATTTACAAGTTTGATACGGACCTCGCCTTGGGTTCGGACATTGTCAGCGATTCTGGTGGCGTTGACACACTTGATTTCGGATCAACCATCACGCGACCCATAGTTCTCAATCTCGCATCGCCCGCACCCCAAGTTGTGAACGCAGGGCTCACGCTGACAATTGCAAATATCATTGCGGAAATCGTGATCGGGGGAGCGCTCAACGATACCCTATTGGGCGGTACCGCGAACAGCGTTCTCGTAGGCAGCCGAGGCAACGACACGCTGATAGGCGGATCAGGACGCAATGTGCTGATTGGTGGAACTGGGAATGACTTTATTTCTGGCGCCAGCGGCGATGACCTTCTCGTCGCCGGATTTACGTTACACGACTTCAACGTCATCGCTTTGAAAACAATTTTGGCCGAATGGAGCAATGTCGTGAATCCGTACGCAGTTCGAGTCGCGAATCTGCGGGCAGGAGTTGGCGGTGTTCGTCTTCAGGCAGCTGGGGTTGGGGCAACAGTCTTCAACGATGCGCCATCTATCGACACACTGACTGGCGGTTTGAACAATGATTGGTACTTCGCCAATCCAATAGATCTGATCACTGATCTCGCATTAGGCGAGTTGATTGACGTAATATAAGTACGATTGAGGAGTGCAATGCAGTAACTTTTTTGATTGCGTTTCTGCCGTTGTCGACAGGGACCACTGACAAAAAACCTAACTGCTTTTTTCAATCGTAGGACCAACATGTCATCCGTGGGAAAGCAAAGTGCTTCAACCCATGGATGGCATACCGGTCAATCTTCGCCCTCGTATTCGACTTCATCCACGTCTTCCCACTCAACGCCTTCATCATTCTCGACTTCATGCTGGGCCACGGCAGAATGTGATTCTGTGGGGCGGATGCGAGTAGCTGAAGGAGGCTTCGCAGCGGGTTTGGCAAGCGGCTCAATGTCTTCGTCCCCGTCATCATTTCCCCACGAGTTATCGCGCGGCAAGACGCGATTTTTTCGTGCTGCAGGTGATGGAGTCGGTGAACTCGCACCAGCGCTGTTGGCTTGCATGGCTTCCCATTCGGACAGTGTGATAACAACTTCACGAGCTTGCGACCCAGCGTAGTTGCCAACTATGCCATCTTCGGCCATGAAGTCGACCAGCCTGGCTGCGCGGCCATAGCCGATACCCAATGCGCGTTGCAACAACGAGACACTTCCACGGCCTTCACGAACCACAATATCTACCGCGGCTGCATACAACTCGTCGCGCTTCTTGAGCATCGTGAGCTTTGGCTCTTCGCCTTCTTCCTCTTTGACTTTCAAGTTCACCAGTTCGTTGACGAAGTTCTGCTCGCCGGTACTGCAGTGGTCAACGACCGCGTTGATCTCTTCGTCGCTCAAGTAGGTTCCCTGGCCGCGAAGCAGCGTGCTGGTGCCGGGCCAAAGGAACAGCATGTCACCATTGCCAAGCAACTTGTTAGCGCCGTTTTCGTCGAGCACCACGCGGCTATCCGTTTGGCTGGCCACTTGGAACGCAATACGCGCCGGAAGGTTACTCTTGATCAGACCCGTGATAACGTCGACGGTCGGTTTTTGAGTTGCAAGGATCAAGTGAATTCCCACCGCACGACTCTTCTGAGCCAAGCGAATGATGTGCGATTCAACTTCCTTGCCGGCCGTCATCATCAAGTCCGCGATTTCGTCGGCCACGATGACAATGAAGGGCAAGTGATCCGGAATCGCATCTGCTTCCTCTGGCGTTTCGGGCTTAAGTCGATCAAGCAACTCTTCTCGACCGAGTTGGTTGTAACTGACGATGTGACGCACTCCGGCTCGTGCCAGCAACGCGTATCGCTCCTCCATCTTGTCCACGGCCCATGCCAGAATAGCTTCCGCTTTCTTCATATCCGTAACAACTGGATGCATCAGATGTGGCAGTCGAGCATATCCGCTCAACTCGACCATCTTGGGGTCGATCATCAACATCCGAACTTCGTCTGGTCGCTTCGTCATCAAGATCGAAGCGATGATCGCATTCAAGCACACGCTCTTACCAGTACCCGTTCGACCGGCGATCAACAAGTGCGGAAGGCTGGCAAGGTCCACAGTGAGCGCGTTGCCGGATACGTCTTTGCCAAGGAATAGGGGAATCTTAGCTTTCTTGCTGGCTGCGGCGCCCTCTTCGATGACTTCCCGAAGCCTTACGACTTGTCTGGTTTCGTTCGGTACTTCGATACCCACTGTATTCTTACCCGGAATCGGTGCAACAATACGGACGCTGGGCACCCGCAGCGCAATTGCCAAGTCTTCTGACAATCCAGTGATTTTCGAGAGCTTTAAGCCGGGCTCGAGTTCAATTTCATACTGGGCAATTACCGGTCCCGTTTCGATTTCAACGACTCGGACATTTAAGTTGAAATCCTTGAAAGTCTTTTCAAGCGTTTTCGCTTTGCGACGAACTTCGATCGACTGGGCTTCGAAGTCAATATCGGCGCTCTCGGTCAGCAGGTCGATGCCTGGCAGTACATATTCTTCGGCGCCTTCAGGCAATCGGGTATCGTCAAGCTGCCCCAGCGAGTCTTTGGCGGCTTGCTTTTCATTCTTCTTCGTCTGGCCACTGCGGACGCGAGGACCGGGAACTTCGTGCGCAGTCTCGGCGCGGACTTGAACCGTTTCGCCCTCAATTTCAACTTCGCGAACATCAGCGTCTTCTACGTCGTCCTCAACTTCTCCGGTCAGCGCAACGGCAACTTCAGGCTCGGTGGGTGTAATGGAAGGTTTGACTGCGCCCAGCACATTGTTCGCAATCGACTTCGCGGCCGCTAGAACGCCTTCAGCCGCAGCAGCCCCTGCGGCAACCGGTGAAGCGACTGCGGCGGTGCCATCGAGCTGCTGACCGCGGATCTTTATCGTCGGTTCGCTGGCGGACGCAGTTGGTGCAACGCCATCGGCTGGAACGGGAATGCCAAGCTCCACGTCACTCTTGCGGCGCCGCTGACCGGCTAACGTAAGGGCGTCCGATAGCCCACCGGGAATCGATATGCGTTTTCGAGTTGCCGAGGCAGCGGTCGTTGCGACGGTCGCACCGCCCAATAACATCCAAGCGGCAGCCCGAACCATCATGTAGTCGGTACTGAGCAGCAAACCGGCAATCAATACAGTCGATGCAAGAATCATACTGCCGACGATGGCGAAATGTTCATTGAGCCACGTAGAGGCCATAGCGCCCAAATAACCGCCAGATCCGATGACTGCGGAAAGAGGCGTGTTAAGTCGCAAGAGCGCAGCCAGTGTGGTTGCAGCTAGAATTACCAATATCCAGCCCAACTGCCGCGACGCGCGCACATAGTTACTTTGAACGCGAAACATCCAAACGGCCAAGACGCTGAGCCCGAGAGCAACTAACACCGAGCCGATACCGATGGCTTGAACCATGAGTTGACTGGCCCAAGCCCCCCAGTACCCGCACCAATTTTGAGGCTGTTCGTTGAGTGGATAAACAGCAGCCTCTAACTTTGCCAAGCCACTGAAGGGCGACGGCAGCGTCCCACCGACATCCGCCGGGTCGTAGCTAAGCAGGCTGAGCCAAAGGAACATGCACACGGCTGAGAGTAAGACGGCTTCGAGGTCGAACTCGATTTTTCGCGTGGTAGGTTGAGTCGCCGGGTTCGCCATGCCAGTCATGCCTCGTCTGGATTGATCACAATTCGAGCCGCTGAAACAATAGTGTTTCAGAGCTGGGGATCATCCGTGACCCAATCGTAGGATGGGACCGTTGTCCCGTCCGGTATTGCACTTCTTCAAACACAAGACCGGTTTCTAACGAAACCAGCTACCAGTGGACTCCCAGCTACCTAAGAGGCCGGTCTTGAACTTCATCGGCTTCCTTCGTCACCAAGAACTTGAGAAATTGACGAATTAGACTCTCGGCGCTGAGTTTTACCGAGTCGTTATACACTGAAGGACCGAATCACTTGACGCATTCAGAGCAAATTACCGCTTGAAGTGCTGCCAATGGATTGCCGGTTGTCGAAAAACAAGGCTCCCTATGAATTCGATGAGCGAGTACAATCGGACCTCCCAACCATCCTCCACAGTCCTCGCTAAATCTAATAATCGCGCACCATGACACTACTCAACAAATTCAGTCAACGCATCACTCAACCTAAGAGTCAAGGCGCTTCGCAAGCGATGCTGTACGCAACGGGCATGAAGCCTGAAGACATGCACAAGGCGCAAGTCGGTATTTGTAGTGTTTGGTACGACGGCAACTCGTGCAATATGCACCTGAATAAGCTCGCCGACGCTGTTAAAGAAGGTGTTCAGGCGCAAAACCTCATCGGGATGCGATTTAATACTGTCGGGGTCAGCGACGGAATCTCGATGGGGACCGATGGGATGAGTTTTTCCTTGCAATCGCGCGACTTAATCGCCGATTCAATTGAAACCATTATGAGTGGCCAGTGGTATGACGGCTTGGTAGCTCTCCCTGGATGCGACAAGAACATGCCGGGATGTTTGATAGCTATGGGACGGCTCAATCGACCCTCGCTGATGGTTTACGGTGGGACCATTCGTCCAGGCAAATGGAACGGCGAAACGCTGGACATTGTGTCTGCCTTTCAGTGCTATGGCCAATACCTCGCAGGCGAGATCACCGATGAGCAGCGCGAAGAAATCGTCCGCCGCTCTTGCCCAGGTGCTGGCGCATGTGGAGGAATGTACACTGCCAATACCATGGCTTCAGCCATCGAAGCCCTCGGTATGTCGCTACCTTATAGCGCATCGATTCCTGCCGAAGATCCAGCCAAAATCGACGAGTGTCATCGCGCAGGAGCCGCGATTCTCAAGTTGCTCGAGCTGGATCTAAAACCGCGCGACATCATGACTCGCCAAGCCTTCGAGAATGCAATGACAGTTGTCATCGCACTCGGTGGCTCCACGAACGCAGTACTCCATTTGATCGCAATGGCTCGCAGTGTCGATGTCCCACTGACTATCGATGATTTTCAAAAGGTCAGCGACCGCGTCCCTTACTTAGCTGACCTCAAGCCGAGCGGACGGTTTGTTCAAGAAGACTTGCATTCAGTCGGTGGAACACCGGCGGCAATGAAATATTTGCTAGAAAAGGGTTATCTAGACGGCTCATGCATGACAGTAACTGGCCAGACTTTAGCCGATAATCTTGCGACTTGTGCCCCACTGAAAGCGGGCCAAAAAGTGGTTCACACAGTCGAGAACGCCATTAAGACAACTGGGCACATCCAGATACTTCGCGGTAACTTAGCTCCGGAAGGGGCTGTTGCCAAAATCACCGGTAAGGAAGGATTGGTGTTCTCTGGGCCTGCTAAATGTTTCGACAGCGAAGAGCTGATGTTGCTTGCGCTAGAAGAAAAGCGACTTGGCAAAGGGGATGTCATCATCATTCGCTTCGAGGGGCCCAAAGGCGGACCTGGCATGCCTGAAATGTTGACTCCAACTTCGGCAATCATGGGTGCCGGGCTGGG